>JBJTPA010000018.1:0-15171 GCA_046074885.1 Planctomycetaceae bacterium | reverse complement strand
GAGATCGGCCAGCCGGTCCAAGAAGTCACACGGCGATAGTTCGACGACGCCGTTGGCACCCGGGTGCGTGGACTTCCGCCCGCGCCCCGGGCCGACCCAGTTGGCCGCCTTGTGTCGGGGGAGCACGTAGCGGACGCGAGTCGCGTGCTCTGGCTGCGGCTATCGAAAAGCGTTTCGGGCGTGGGCTGGTTGATGGGGTGATGGGCTGAGAAGAGGCGGCCGGATCAGTGGCTCTTGCGGCCGCCGTACAAAAGCTCGAACACGCGGCCGCGCAGGGTGTGCTGAAACAATCGCGAGCCGGCGAAGAGTTCGTCACGCGACTCGAACAGCCCGGCCTCGCCGACCACGAATCCTGACAGGTCGCAGCCGCCCGCCCCGCACGCGGCGGTCGTGCCCTCGAAGTCGACCGCCAGATGATCGATGGCGTCGAAGAGTGTCTCGCCATCGTTGGCGAAGGCCAATGGGTTGCGCTCCGCCATCCGCGCGGGCAGTTCGAAGAGCGATTCGACGCCGGTCCACGCCCCGTCGACATGGAACTGCGGCCAGGCTAGGAGGATCTGCGCCGGAATGAACGGAGCGGCGAGCGGGAACCGCGGATTCCAAAACCGGCCCGCCATCCAGAGCCCGCGCACCCGCGTGCCGATGCCGGCCGCCCGCGCCAGCGACTCCAGGCACGCAAACCGCTGGCTGCAAGACCCTCGCCCCTTGGCGAGCGTGACCGACGTCGGCTGCAGCTCGTCCACCGTGTAGACCGGCCGCACATCGTCGCGGAGAAGCCGGTAGGCTGCCTGCAGCCACCCGCGCGTCGCCCCGCTCGGGCCGGGCAATCGGCGGACGACGGCCTGCACGCGGTCGCTTGCGTGGTCAAGGATCCGCGTTGGCCGCAGGTTGTCCGGCGTGACGGCCGCGGCTGGAAGATCGGTACGCTCCATGCCCGACAGTTTTATCCGACGGCAGCTACCCACGTGGCGGGTTAGCGCAATCAGCTCGCGCGGCGATTCCGCCTCGGCTCGTCCCTGTCCTCCTCGAGCCCCTCGCCGCCGAGCAGCCGCTCGAGGGCCTCGATGCCGCCGGCCCCCCGGGCCAGATCCTCGAGGCGATCGCCGCCATGAATCGCACTTAAGCAGGCATTGAAAGGGTCTGGCGGGCGATCGAGTCGGGTGTGTTCTATCCGGCACCCTCTGTGGTCGCGTGCTCTGGCTGCGGCTATCGGGAGGCGTGTCGGGCGTGGGCTGGGTAGGGACTGAGGAAAAGGCGGCATAGGTTAACAAAACCTGTGCCGCTTTTTCTTTGCTATCAGGGGTTGCGGCGGCGGTTCAAGCGGTTCGCCGAGGTGTGTCAGGATCGGCCCCGGCTCCGTGATGAACGCGATCAGCCGGATGTCGCCGCCACGCACTGGGCACTTCAGCGAAAACTCCTCCCCCAGCGGACGCGAGTGACGCGGCCTTGATCGGCTGTGGAGGAAAAAACTTCGCGCAGCAGCCGTCGGAACTTTGCGCGAACACGCCGTCGGTCACGCACGCATGGAGGCGGAGATGGCGGTTGAGAAACCGCTCTTCTCGGAGGCCACGACTGTTGCTCCTCATGGTTCCCTCTGCTCGGGCCGCTTTCGCGAGCGCACGGGGGGGCCGGAACGGCAATCTGCCCGATCGGCCAGGGACGTCACCTGCATTACGACCGCGATCATGCCGGGTATCATCAGGGATTCCTATTGCACCGGATGATCTCCGATGACCGACCCACTCGCCGATGTCGTCGCCGGCCAGTACGAGAAATGGACCTATCCGGAGCCGATCCAGGATCTTCCTGGCTGGCTCGCGCACAACTGGCAATGGTTCGATCCGTCCCACGCCCACCCGATGTTCTGGCCCGACCGGCCCTACCGGCCGGGCCTGGACATCCTCGTGGCCGGCTGCGGCACGAATCAGGCGGCCGTTTTCGCCCACACCAACCCTGCCGCCCAGGTCGTCGCGGTCGACATCAGCGGGGCGTCGCTCGACCACCACCGGTTGCTGAAGCAGAGGTACGGACTCGGGAACCTGGAACTGCACCGGCTGCCGATCGAGGAACTCGACACGCTCGGCCGGCAGTTCGACCTCGTCGTTTCCACTGGCGTACTCCACCACATGGCCTCGCCCGAGGCCGGGATTCGGTCGATCGCGGGGTGCCTGCGGCGAGACGGCGTGGCCGCGATCATGCTCTACGCCCGCTACGGCCGCTTCGGCGTGGAGATCATGCAGTCGATCTTCCGAGAGATCGGCCTCCAGCAGGACGAGGCCTCCCTGTTCACGGTCAAGGAGGCGATCGCGCTGCTGCCGCAGGATCATCCGGTGCGGAACTACCTCGCAATGGCGCCCGACCTGCGGTTCGACGCGGGGCTCGTCGACACCTTCCTCCACGGCCGCGACCGCAGCTACACCGTCGACGACTGCCTCGATCTCGTCGCCGCCGCCGGGCTCGTCTTCCAGGGGTGGTTCCTCAAGTCGGGCTACCATCCGCCGCTGCCGCAGGGCGGCGGGTTTCACGCCGCGGTCGCGGCGCTGCCCGAGCCGCGGCAGTGGGCGGTGATGGAGCGGATCAACACCCGCAATGGCTGCCATTTCTTCACCGCCTGCCGGGCTGACCGGCCGCTGGAGACCTACCGCGTTGATTTCATGTCGGCCGCGGTGCTCGACGCCGTGCCCGCCTTTCGCCTCCGCTGCGGCCTCGACGGCGACACCGTCTTCCGCCACGACTGGCGGCTCGCCCTCGATCCCGCGCAGGCGGCCCTCGTGCGGCTCGTCGACGGCCGGCGTTCGATCCGGCAGATTGCCGCAACGGCGGCGACGACCAGCCCGCTCGTGCCGCGGACCAGGGCCGATCAGGAGCAGTTCGCCCGCACGCTCTTCCAGTCGCTCTGGCAGCGGGACTTCATCGCGATGGGGCTCGCGCCATGACCCCGACACCGTCCGTCCGGCCGCGGATCTGCCTCAACATGATCGTCCGGGACGAGGCGCACATCGTCCACGAATTGGTCGAGGCCGTCGCGGCCTTCATCGACACGTGGGTGATCGTCGACACCGGCTCGACCGACGGCACGCAGGACCTGATCCGCCGGCTGATGGCGGAGCGCGGCATCCCGGGCGAACTGCACGAGCGGCCCTGGCGGGATTTCGGCAGCAACCGCACCGAGGCGATTGCCCTGGCCCAGGGCCAGGCCGACTACATCTGGGTGATGGATGCCGACGACACGGTCGTGGGCACGCTCGACTTCAGCCGTCTTGAGGCCGACGCCTACAGCCTGCGTATCAACGACGGCACGACCTACTGGCGGCTGCAGCTCTTCCGGGACGGCGTGCCGTGGCGGTATGCCGGCGTGCTCCACGAGGTGGCCGTGTGCAACGTCCCCCACGCCGTGGCGCGGCTCGAGGGCGACTACCACATCGAGTCGCGGCGGCTCGGCGCACGGAACCAGGATCCGCTCAAGTACGCCCGCGACGCCGAGGTGCTGCAGGCAGAGGTCGACCGCGATCCCGACGACCGGCGCAGCGTTTTCTACCTCGCCCAGAGCTATGCCTGGGCCGGCGACCACGCGAAGGCCCGGAAGTGGTTCGAGCGGCGAGTCGAGATGGGTGGCTGGGACGAGGAGGTGTACTACGCATTGTTCCGCGCCGCGGAGGTCATGGAGGCGGCCAAGGAGCCCTGGCCGCTCGTGCAAGACGCCTACCTGCGGGCCTGGGCCGCGCGGCCCGCCCGGGCCGAGCCGCTGTACTCGATCGCGCGGTACTACCGGGTGCATGGCGAGTATCAGCTCGGCTACCACTTCGCCGAGCGTGCCGCGAACATCCCGCTGCCACAGGGCGACGTGCTGTTCGTGCGTACCGACGTCTACGACTGGCGGGCGCTCGACGAGCAGGCGGTCTGCGGTTCGTGGATCGCGAAGCATGCCGAGACGTTCGCCGTCTGCGAGCGGCTGCTGGCCCGCACCGACCTGCCCGACGAGGACCGCCAGCGTATCACGGGCAATCGCGACCTCGCGGCGAAGAACCTGCCACCAGCTTCCCCCGATCTGACCGGCACCGTGCCTCCGCCGTCTGCATCTGCCGGCCCCCCGCTCCGCCGCGCGCTCGCCCGGCGGCTCCTGCGTCGGGCCGTGGCCAGCGGCCAGATACGCCTGCCCGCGGTGCCGGCGATGCTCGACGAGTGCCTGGCGACGTGCCTGCGGTCGTTCGCCGCCCTGGGGGTCGAATTCAACGCGGAGCAGACCGCGGGCCTCCGCGCCGCCCTCGCCGGCCAGCTCGCCGCGGCCTATGCGGCCTCGCCGCGCTCGGAGATCGTGATCACGTACGACTCCCCGACCGGCCTCGCCGTGAACTATCACGTGAAGGCCGAGTGGTCCACCGTTGAGGCCGCCTACGACGCCTGGGTGGCCACGCGTAAGCCTCCTTTCTTCGGCACCGCGCCGGACGCCCGCGTGTGGTCGCTGGCGGCCGAGGCCGCCGCCCCGGTCGTCTGCCCGGTGCTCGATATCGGCGCGGGCACGGGCCGCAATGCGCTCGCGCTTGCTCGCCGTGGCCATCCGGTCGATGCGGTCGAGATGTCGCCCAAGTTCGCCGCCATTCTCCGCGACGAAGCCGCCCGCGAGTCGCTTTGCCTGCGCGTGATCCATCGCGACGTGTTCACGACCGCGGACGACCTGCGGCGCGACTACGGGCTCGTGGTGCTCTCCGAGGTGGTGTCGGACTTTCGCGATACCGGCCAACTCCGCCGGATGTTCGAGTTGGCCGCGGCCTGCCTGGCCCCGGGTGGTCGGCTCGTGTTCAACGTCTTTCTGCCACATGTCGGCTACTTGCCCGACGCGGCGGCCCGCGAGTTCGGCCAGCAGGTCTACACGTCGATCTTTACGCACCCCGAGGTGGCGGCCGCGGCGGCCGGGCTGCCGCTCGCCATCATGGCCGACGACTCCGTCTACGATTATGAACGGCAACACCTTCCGGACGGGGCATGGCCGCCAACGGGCTGGTATGCCGACTGGGTGAGCGGCCTCGACGTCTTCGAGGTTCGCCGCGAGGAGTCGCCGATCGAGATGCGCTGGCTTGTCTATCAAAAGCCGGTCGCCAGCCAAGGAGCCGAGGCTGCGTGAAACCGGCCGAGGCTACCCGGTCCCGCGGCCGGAGACTCGCGGCCGGCGGCGGTGTAGAGACGGCGACGGCGGCGGTGCGGATTCCCGCGTCCCTGGCGATTCCACCTGTCGTGAACGCATTCACTGGATTGTGCCGGGGGATCGTCACGAGCCGCTCGCCATCGGACATCACCGTGTGTTTGCCCTCACGAATGACCTTGAGCCGATCTTCTCGAGGACGCGAATCGCCTGCCGATGGCCCACTCCGGGAATGCTCGGCATGCAACATCATCCGACGGAGACGGTGACCATCCGGACGTCTTCGTGTTCGAGAAGGCTCTTGTGAGCCTCCAGATACTCCTCGATCGCCGTGCGGATGTTGGCGAGCGCCTCTTGCTCGGTGGCGGCCTGCGACCAGCATCCCGGCAACGCGGGACAGCCAACGGCATATCCCTCGTCGGACTTCTTGACGATGACCGGGTAATCGATGCTCATGAAGTCGGCATGGTGGCCGAACGCCGTCACTGTCAAGGAACTCGGAAAGCAGAACCGGCGACTGGCGTTTCGACAGGACACGACTTCGCCGTCGGTCGCGTTCCCGGCGGCGCCGCCAGCGCCACCTTGAGCACCGTAGTACTGGGGACCTGCGGAACTCGACGCCGAACCGCCGTTGTCACCCTGGCCGCCCGTGCCGTTGGTCGAATCGCCGCTGGCTCGTCTATCGATCAACGCGATGAGATCGTCACACCGGCGGCAACGTCACAGAGCCCGTCGCCCCAGCGCTTCCGGTCGCACCGCCGACCGACGACCCGCCAGATCCACCTGGGCCACCGAATGCGGCGCCGGTGCTACCGGTCAACGTCGCGTCGCCGCCGTCGCCACCAGCACCACCGTTTCCAGTTCCACCTGTTGCGGAGCCGCCATCGCCGCCCTTACCGCCTACAACGTTGCTACTGCCGGTCGCATCGCCACCATTACCGCCCGTGCCGCCGCTGCCAGCGACCGAGTTGCCTCCGGCGCCGCCGGCACCACCGATGGCGCTGCCGGCGGAACTGTTCGCGCTTCCGCCTGTTCCACCAGCGCCGCCGTTGCCGCCCAGGGTTCCGCCATAGCCGCCTGCACCACCCGCTCCACCGACGGCGAAGGACGTCTCGACGTTAGAGCCACCGGCACCGCCGTTGCCGCCATTACCGACCGCGCCGCCGTCGCCGCCGGCGCCACCATTGCCCGCGGTGCCGCCATTGGCGGTGTAGCCCGCGCCGCCGGCGCCGCCGTTGCCGCCGCTGGTGGCTGCGGCGCCGGTGGAACCCGTGACGCCAGTCGCCGCTCCAGTGCCGCCAGCTTGGCCACCTGAGCCGCCCGCACCGCCCGTGCCCGGATCGCCGCCCTTGCCACCCGTGCCGCCATCTGGCGTGGCCGCATCGCCGGCGCCGCCGACGCCGCCGTCGCCGCCGAGGCCGGCGCCGCCGCCGGTGCCACCCTTGCCCCCGGCACCGTGCGCACCCGAGTTGCCGACGCCCAGAGCCGCGCCACCCTGGCCTCCCGTGCCTCCCGTGCCGCCAACGCCGCCCGTACCGCCCTTGCCGCCGATGCCGCCCACACCGCCGCCCGTGTCGCCGGTGGCACCCGTGCCGCCCTGGCCGCCGAGGCCGCCGATGCCGCCCACGCCGCCCTTGCCGCCGGCGCCGCCGTTGCCCGAGATCGATCCACCGGAGCCGCCCGCGCCGCCAGTGCCGCCGACACCGCCCGCCGAGCCTTGACCGCCGACACCGCCGGTCGGCTCGAGGGCCGTCCCGACCGCGCCAGTCGCACCGTTGGACCCCATGCCACCGCGGCCGCCGTCGCCACCCGCGCCGCCGTTGCCGATTGAGCCGCCGGCGCCGCCGTTGCCGCCCTTGCCGCCGTTGGCGACGACGAGCAGCGGAACGAACTCCGCCACCACCGCGGTGTTCGTGGTGGTGTTCGCAGAGGTGACGTAGAAGTTGTTGCCGATCGGCATGAACTTGATCACGACGGGACTGTTGTCGGCGCCGAGCTTGTTCGTGCCGATGACCGTCACCGAACTCGTGTCGATCACGCTGATCTCGTTCGTGTTGGGCGACGTGACGCCGGCCAGGGTGCCCGACGCGTTGAACGCCACGCTCTCCGAGCTGCCGAGCAGGACATTGCTGACCACGGTCATGTCGGCGGTGCGGATCACAGCCACCCCCGCGGAGTTCGTGACATAGGCAAACAGCCCGTCCGGCCTGAACGCCACGCTTTTCGGGTAGAGGCCGGCAGAGATCGTCGTGATCAATACGGGCGGCACCGCGGTGTTCGAAGTGTCGAACACCTCGACGAAGTTAGACCAGTTGTTAATGCAGGTGATGTAGACCCGGCTGCCGTCCGGGCTGACCGCCAGGCTGCTCGGCAGGATGCGGTTGGCGGCTACGGAGGAAGTCGCGAGGCTGATCGTGGTGATGACGGTGTTGGTCGCGGCGTTGATCACCGTCAGTTCGCCGGCGCGGTAGTGGGTCACGTAGACGCGGGTGCCGTCCGGGCTGATCGCCACGTCGCTCGGCCCTTGCGGGACCGTGATCGTGGCCGCGACCGTTTGGCTCGTCGTGTTGATCACCGACACCGTCGTGCCTTCCTGGTAGCCATTGTTGGCCACATAGAGTCGACTGCCGTCCGGGGTGATCGCGAGGCCCGACGGTTTGAAGCCGACGGCGATGCTGCCGATTTCGGTGTTGGTGGTGGTGTCGATCACCTTGACCGAGTCCGTGTCGTAACTCAACACGTACATGCGAGAGCCGGTCGGACTGAAGACGAAGTCTATGGGGAAAGCGACACTCACCTCCCCGGCGGGCGACTTCTTCTCGAACAGGGGCGCGTCGAACCCCATGCCGCCCTTGCCGCCGTTGCCACCGGATGTGGGCAATGTTCCCGCCGCGCCCGCGGCGCCCGAACTCCCCAAGCCGCCGGCCGCACCACCGGCCCCGCCCACTCCAGCCGCACCCGGATCGCCGCCGGCGCCGCCGTTGCCGCCGTCGAGCGTCGTTGCGTTCCCATCGGCTCCGTCGCCGCCGTTGCCACCGGCCCCGCTGTTGCCCCCCTTGCCGCCAGCGCCGCCGTTGCCGGAGATCGAGCCGCCGGTGCCGCCCGCGCCGCCATTGCCGCCGGCGCCGCCATCCTGACCGTCGGTGCCCGCTGCGCCGGCCGTCGCGCCATCCGTGCCCGCCGCGCCTGCCGCACCGGCACCGCCGTTGCCGCCAGCGCCGCCGTTGCCGAGCGAGCCACCGGCGCCGCCCGCGCCGCCATTGCCGCCAGCCGCGCCGGCGGTCGTCGCGGTGAAGCCCGCGCCGCCCGCACCGCCGTTGCCGCTGGGCCCCGTGGCTTCGCTGCCAGCCGTACCGACGGAGCCCGCGATGCCTCCGACACCGCCCACACCCGTCGCGCCGCCACTGCCGCCCGCGCCCGCTGCGCCTGGATTGCCACCGCTGCCGCCGTTGCCGCCATCAGGATTTGCGGCAGTGCCCGTCGCGCCATCGCCGCCGTTCCCACCGACTGCCGCCGCGCCGCCGTCGCCGCCGTCACCGCCGCTCCCGTTGGTGCCCAACGGATCGCTGGCGTTGCCACCCGCTCCGCCGGCACCACCGACGCCGGCGACGCCACCATTGCCTCCCGTGCCGCCGTTGCCGCCATTGACCACGAAGTCGGTCGGGCTGAATCCGGCGCCGCCGGCACCGGCCGCACCGCCCGTGCCACCCTTGCCGCCGCTGCCACCCGTGCCCATCGTCACGCTGCCGCCCTGGCCGCCGTTGCCGCCGGCGCCGCCCCGAGCGCCGGTGCTGCCGTTCGGCCCGGAGCTGCCGCCAGCCTTGCCCGGCCCGCCGGCGCCGCCATTGCCGCCATTGCCGCCATCGCCTGCACGGCCTCCGGTCGCGGTGCCGCCATTGCCACCGACGCCGCCATCGCCGCCGAAGTTTCCGGCGCCACTGAGGCTGCCGCCATTGCCGCCGACGCCGCCGTCACCGCCGTCACCGAATGCCCCGTCCACGCCGGTGGTCGCACCGCTGCCGCCCTTGCCCTCGACGCCCGCATTGCCGCCGGCGCCGCCGGCACCGCCCGCCCGGGCCGAGGTTGCGACCGCAACGCCGCTCTTGCCGTTGGCACCGACGCCGCCCGCGCCGCCATTGCCCGCATTGCCGCCAGCGCCGCCGCTGCCGGTTGCGCCCGCGACGCCCACTCCCTCTGCCGAGCCCCCCTCGCCACCATTGCCGCCAGCGCCGCCATTGCCGCCCGCGCCTCCGTTGCCTCCGTCGCGGTTCGTCTCGTTGCTCGCCGAGCCGTCACCCCCCTTGCCGCCGTCGCCGCCCGCCGCCCCGCGACCAGCGTCGCCCCCCTTGCCGCCGTTCCCCTTGATCGACCCGCCGTTGCCGCCCTGACCGCCGTTGCCGCCCGCGCCACCAGTGCCGCCGGTTTGACCATGGGTGGCCGAAAGGCCGATGGTGCCGTCGGTGCCATCCGTTCCTCGGGCTCCCGCGGCGGCGTTGCCGCCCGCGCCGCCATTGCCGCCGTCGCCCACCGCGCCGCCGTTGCCGCCCGCGCCGCCGTTACCGCCACGAGCACCGGCCGTGGCGTTGAGATCGAGAGACGCGTCGTAGCCCGCGCCGCCGTTGCCGCCGTTGCCGCCCGAGGTCGCCGTCGCGCCTGCGGTGCCAGCGACTCCGCCCACACCTGCGGTGCCGCCGCTACCTCCTGCGCCGGGCGCGCCGCCGTCGCCACCGCGGCCGCCATCGGGCGTGTTCGCATCGCCTGCCGCACCAAAGCCACCATTGCCCGCCACGCCACCGGCGCCGCCGTTGCCGCCGTTGCCCCCACTCCCGTTCACGCCAAAGATCGTGTCGAAGACGAACAGGCCGCTGCCGGCGCTGCCGCCCACGCCGCCCACGCCGCCACGGCCGCCGGTACCGCCGGCGCCGCCGGTGCCGCCGCTGCTGCCGGCCACGGTCGCCGTATCGCCGTCGGCGCCGCGGCCACCGACGCCGCCGACACCCCCGGTACCACCCGTGCCGCCGTCGCCGCCGCGGCCGAAGATCCGACTGCCGGCGCCGCCCTGGCCGCCGACGCCGCCCTGCGCGCCTGTGACGCCGGCCGCGCCCGCGGCGCCGGCGGTCGGACCGCTGCTGCCCGCCGCGCCGGTCGCCCCGATCTGACCCGAGCCGCCCGTGCCTCCGGCGCCGAGGAGCAAGCCGCCCACGCCGCCGTTGCCGCCGGCGATCCCGAGCGCGCCGGCACCGCCGGCACCGCCGTTGCCGATCCAGCCGGCGTTGCCGCCGGCGGCGCCCACGCCACCGGTGCCGCCGTTGCCGTAGATGATTCCGCCGCTGCCGCCTGTCGCGCCCGCCGTGCCGCCGGCCGCTCCGTCGGCAAAGAGCCGCTGCCCGGCCGTCGAGCCGATGCCATCGGTCTGCGCCGCAAGGGGCGCGGCTACCGAGATCGACTTGCCGAAGTTGGCGAAGCTCACCGCGATCGGGCCCACGCCAGACACGCTATTGACCGTGAACTGGGTCGGGTAGCCCTGCGGATTGACGCTGATCTGGGCCGTGACGGGCGCATTACCAAACACCGGGCTTCGCGCCAGATCCGTCAGGTTCGAAAGCGGCAAGAGCGCCGCGAATGTGGATTGCCCGATCGTCACCTGATAGGTCTTCCCCGCAGCACTGCTCCGGACGAGTTGCGAGCTGATCGGGAACTGCATCGCCTGCAGAACGCTCGCCGGCGTCAGGCCCGACACGAGGCTGTTCAGGGCCACGGCCGGCTGCGCATTGCCCGGCACTGCCACCCATGGCTTGACCCCGGTCACGCCGAGCTGTGCGGCGTTGGCGTAGGTCACACCGCCGGTCTGACGGAACGTTGTGCTCTGCCCCTCGATCGTCGTGCCGACATTGGCGAGCCGAGCCTGCGTGTTCACCGCACCAGCCGAGCTGATCGACACGCCATTGACGCTGATCGCCATCGTGAACGAATAGAGGCCCAATTGCTGCGCAAGGGAGGCGGCTCTGCCGTTCTCGCTCATGCGCAAGATGAGGCCGGGCGCCGACGCGAACTGGATGAACCAGTTGCGGAAGGCAACATTCGCCATGTTCCCGAGGGCGTTGTTGGCGATCTGGTTGTTCTCGACCACCGACCCGGTGCTCGTGCCACTAGCGTTCACCCCGGAACCGCCGTTGAAGATGATCGCATTACCCGCGCCGACCGCACTGCCGCCGAGCAAGAGGCCCCTCGCAGCGGTCATCGTCACACCGTTGCCCACGTTCTCGCTGAACGTGTTGCCCGTGATCACCGTGCCGGTGTAGACGCCCGGGCCGACCACGAGGCCGGTGCCGTTCTTGCGACTCGTGATGTTCGTCAGCCGCGAGCCCGTCGAACTCCCCAGGAACTGGATGCCGGCGCCGCTGAAGTTGGCGAACGTGCGGGCGTTGGTCTTGGATGCCGCCGAGAAGACGACGTTGTTGACGTTGGCCCCAATCACGAGGCCGCTCGTGCCGCCCTTGGTGTCCGTGCCGTCGAGCGTGATCGCGTCGTTCACCGCTACACTTCGGGCTGCCGCGAGTGTGAGGCCCTTGAGCGGCGTCGAGCCGCCCACGGCACCGGCGAGTGTCACCGCCCCGCCCGACGAGAGCGACAGCCGGGCAGCACCGTCCACCGCCGAAGCAATCGTGATCGGCCCGCCCGCCGTGAGAGTCACGTTGTTCTGAAGCGTGACCGGCCCTGCGAGGGAGACAGCGGCTTGCGGCGACGTCACGTTGGCGGCGAGCTGGATGCCGTGCGTCGGCCCCGTTCCGGCGGTCCTGAGGATCACTCCGCCCGCGCCCTTCGTCGTGATTGCGTTGGCAAGCGAGATGACGTCGCTCGCCCCACCGCCGGTGTCGATCGTAAAGCTCTGCGCAGCAGCCCCCTTCGTCACGGCCGCGAGGTTGACGCCGCCCGCGCCGATCGTGATCGCATCGGTGTCAGCGCCGCCCACGACCGAGATGCCGGCGAAGCCCTTGATCACGTTGAGGTCGATCAGAATCTCGTCGTCGGCGTAGTTAAACGTGATCCCGGTGATCGGCGTCGGCGCGTCGACCAGGCCGTCCGTCACGGACCGGACCGTAAGCACACCCAAGCCGGCGTTGTACGCCGTGCTCAGATTGGTGATGGCCAACCCAGGCGGCCCACCAAGACTTGGCGTCAGCACCACCTGGTTGCTGTTGAGCGTCACGTCGATCGCGACGAACGCGAGCATCGCCCGCGACTCGAGCGCGTCGACGCCGCTCAGGCTCAGGAACGACGCCGGAGACAGGTCGCCGTCAAACTGCCCAAAGAACGGCTGACGGCGACGGATCGCGCGGCCGCGCGGCGACCTCCGCCACCGAGAGGACCGGAAAAACAGTGACCGCACCAGGGACTCGACGGAAAACCGCCTGCGGCGAGGAAACATCGGCATCGGGGAAGGACCCTTCGGTGTGGTGGGAGACGCAGCGAGTCGAAGAATCGACGTAGGGTACTTATCGCCACCGTCCGACGCAAAAAACTGTTCAATGCAGCAGTCTATGCCGGCGGAATCCGCGCCTTCGGCCGACGCTCGGCCGGTCGCTCACCGCCGCCAGGCGCGAAACGGCTCGTAGAGCCGCAGCGTGAACATCAGCTCGCTGGCCGCGAACTGGTTGGCGAACACGAGCACGTCCTGCTGCATCGTGTCGATGTGGAAGTAGCGATACCCCACGTCGAACGTGAGCCGATCGCTCATCTCCCAGAGAAGTCCGCCGCCGGCCTGCCAGGCGAAGGCGGCGGCTGGCGTCGTGTAGACGGTGTCTTCGACGAACCGCTCGCCGAGCGTGTAGCCGCCGGCGCCGATGCCACCGCCGCCGTAGACGCCGAAACGATTCGTGAGCATCACGTCGCGCCATATGTTCTGCATCACCGACCAGTTGTTAATCAGCACCGTCACGTCGTT
Organism: Planctomycetaceae bacterium; assembly: GCA_046074885.1. Lineage (GTDB taxonomy): Bacteria > Planctomycetota > Planctomycetia > Pirellulales > UBA1268 > QWPN01. Next base: position 2,086 of record JBJTPA010000018.1, on the reverse strand, counting down.
GGGGTCGGGAGTGGCCAGGAAGGGTGCGTCGTAGGTGCTCCGGCCCACGCCCTCAACCTCCAGCCTGAGCCGACCTCGTGACCGCTCGAACGCTACACCGATCGCACCGCCTGCATTGAAGATCGTGCCGTTGCTCGCCAACTCCGGAACCTCGGGGCTTGTCACGGCGGCGAACGACGGGCCGATCATGCCCGAGATGTAGAACTGCCGGGCCGCCGGCGTGAACCTCCGGGCGACTTCCTGGAGCGGCAGTTCGTCGTCGGCCGCGGGCGTCGACAGTTCGTCGATCTCCTGGCCGAACCTGGTCAGATCGATCACGGTGCCAGTCGGATCGGACGCCATCGCGGCGGTCGCCAACGCGGCGACGAGCAAAGTCACCATGCAGACACGCTCACGAACCATGGAACAAGCCTCCCTCCCTGGAGCAGTCCCGCGGGCACCCACAATGGCAATTCGGCAGAAGAGCGGCGGCCCCAATCGGCCGACACGAGCCACGCGGCCGATCGGCAGAATCCGCACGGTCGCGGCGGACGAATGTTTCCCAGACCGCACAGCTTTCATCGCTGGCAGGGCTGATCGAGGCGGCGAAAGGAAAGGACGACCAACAACACTTCCGCACGGGTTTGGTGGTTGACGAGCGGTCGATGGGGTGCGGCTCTTTGCCCTTCTCGGCACATCTGGCTGTTTGGCGACGGCGAAACACCCCCCAAAAAACACCCCTGCACGAACGGTTTTTCACGGTCGGCGCAGACCTTCACCGAACTCGCCCAACGGGCGGCTGGTTCGAGGCTCTCACAGCAAATAGAGTCGATCACGGTCAGCCGTTCGGGTGACAAACGAAGGACGTGGCGATCTTCGTAAACCGGCACAAGTTCGCCGCAGTTCGTACACAGCCAGCCGACCCCACGGTCGTCACTCCCCCAACCCCATCCCCCTCCCCCACGACCTCGCCTCCTGATCGATCTTGGCGCTCGCGATGCCCTCAAGGCTGCGCTAGCACTCGTAGATCATCTCGTTCAGAACACGCTCACGCTCCATACGGGCGGCATAGCAAGTTCCGTAGACGGGATGGACCGCTTCACCGACGTCGCAGCACACCTGTCAGTTCGACGAGCCCGGTGGGATGCTGCTCGGGATCAAGCCGCTCCGGCCAATCCCAGCGATCAGCGGCAAGCAACCGCCGCATGGCGTCGGGTGGGCAGGCGAAGGGCGGTCCATCGCCCGAGTCCGTCTGAAGGATAGGTCGGCCAATGGCACTTCGGCAAGCGTCGGCCTGGCGGGGCGGATCATGAGGAGCAACCGCCGGAGCTGGCTGGGCCGTATGCGGCCCGACCGTGGAGGCGCCGCGGAGCTTCCTATCCACGCTCAAGGCCGGATTTTTGTCGTCGGCGCAGACCGGCCTTGAAACCGCTCTTCTCGCGGGCCGTCCGCACCGTGGCATGGGATCCCGTCAGAGCCTGCGGATGTCGATCACGGGCAGCTCGTCGGGCGACGCCTGAAAGATTGCCCGGTCGTCGTGGACCTGCACGAGCTCTCTCCAGTCGGCCGGCGGGCCACGGGCGGGAGAGACGGGCGGAGGTTCGAGCGGTTCGCCCAAGTGTGTCAGGATCTTCCGGATCGGCCCCGGATCGGTGATGAACGCGATGAGTCGGATGTCGCCACCACACCCCGGGCACTCCACTGGAAACTCCTCCCCCAACCGAGCCATGAGTTTGGCCCAAGCGATCCGGGAGGTGTCGTGGGAGGGCGGTTTGTCGCGTAAGTCGCAGCAGTCGCCGGTGGTATCGTGGCCCGCCGCATGTCCGCCGAACGCATGCCCATTAGGCGCGGCGTCACGCGGCTTGCCGACATTCCCGATGGCGAGCGCCGTGACGGCGGACCTGAGCTTGTGATTCGGGGCGAACACCCCGTGATAGCGATGCCGGTGCTTCCGCGGCGGCGGCACGAGATCGGCCAGCCGGTCCAAGAAGTCACACGGCGATAGTTCGACGACGCCGTTGGCACCCGGGTGCGTGGACTTCCGCCCGCGCCCCGGGCCGACCCAGTTGGCCGCCTTGTGTCGGGGGAGCACGTAGCGGACGCGAGT
>JBJTPA010000017.1:0-6840 GCA_046074885.1 Planctomycetaceae bacterium | reverse complement strand
CGACAGCGCCGCCGAACGGCTCGTGGAGGGGGCCGTGCAGGCGACGGAGACGCTCTGGCTGCTCTCGGCGCGGCTGCAGGCGTCGCCGGCGCATGCCGGCAGGGGGGCCATCGGCAGGCTCTTCGCGGCGCTGCTGGCGGGAGACGTCGCCGCCGCGCGGCCCGCGCTCGACGCCGTGCGTGCCCGTCTCGACGGGCGGACCGTCCTCTACGTGCCGCTCTCCCGCGGCGGCCGGCCTGACCGGATCGTGCTGGCCCGCGGACGCGAGCGGCTCTTGGCGCGGCTGGCCGCGTGCCTGCCCCGCGTCGGCCTCGTGATGGAGGCGACCGCCGTCGTGCAATTGGCCAAGTCGCTCGAGAGCCTGCGGCCGCCGGGGGCGGCGAGCGTCAGTGAATTCGACCGCGTCTTCGAGGCCGCGACGGCGGCGCTCGTGGAGCGGATCGTGGAGAGCGCCGGCTCGGGGGACGCGGACGCCGCCACGGCCACGCGGCGGATCCTCGACGGGCTCGCGCTGCTCGTGCCCCGCCTGCTCGAGACGTGGCTCACGCACGCCAGGCAGCTGCGGCTCTCGGTGCTCGAGCGGGTCCGCGACGACCGGGCGTTCGCCGTGATCCGCGAGTTCGTCGAGCACTACGGGGCGGGGCTGTTCACGCAGCACCTGCTCGCGCCGCCGTCGCTGCGGGGCATCCTCCGCGGGGGCGTCCGCGACTGGCTCGAGCGGCTCGTGGAGCGGGGCCTCGAAGAGCCGGAGGAGGCCGACGACGAGGCGGGCGACGTCGAGCCGCCGGCCCGCCGGCCCGCGGCCCGGCGGCCGACGCGGCTCGTCGAGGACCTCGCATCGGGCGCGCTCGCCTATCGGCAGGCGTCGGCGCGGCTGCGGCTCGTGCTCGAGGCCGTCGCCGAGAACCACGCCGAGTACCGCGACTGGAACTCGACCACCACGCAGTCGGACCGCGGCGAGTGCCTCCACATCCTGCTGGACTTTCTGCGGGTCAAGGCCGAGCACGACCGGATCGCTTGGACACTGAGGCCGGTGAACGTCGCGCACGGCGTGCTCGCCCGGCGCGGCGCGGCGGAGGCCGCCGAGGCGTGGCGGGGACGGATGCGCGACGAGACCCGCGAGACGGCGGCGGGACTCGTGGACAGGCTCGCGGGGCTCGAGTCGCACTGGGGCCTGAGGCTCGCGAGCGTGGCGGACCGGGTGCGCCGGCCGTTCACCGCGGCGCTCGAGCAGGACGAACTCGAGGCGCTCGTCGAGCCCGCCGTCCGCGAGCTCGTGACGGAGGGTCCGGGCGCCGCCGGCGCGCGGCTCGAGTCGCGCGCCGAGTCGTTCCTCGGCGTGGCCAGCGGGTCGGGCGTCGAGGTGCCCGAGTGGCTCGAGCGGCTCACGGCGGCGGTCGATCGCCAGCTCGACCGTGCGGCCGCCGGGGGCTTCGATGCCGGCGCGCGGCCCGACCGCGGCCGGTTGCCGCACGCCGTGCCGTGGGTGGCGCTGCCGTGGGAGGCGCTGCACGCGGCCCTCGGCGGGTAGCCGCGGGCCGTGTGGTAGGGTTTTGTGCGTCCCCGCCGCCCGGATCGCCCGCCCGATGAACCCGCCCCCCCTCCGCGCCAGCGAGCACCTCCACGAGGTGCGCTACGAGATCCGCGGCGCGCTCGCCCGTCGCGCCGAACAGCTCGAACGCGAGGGGCACGAGATCGTCAAGCTCAACATCGGCAATCCCGGCGCCTTCGGCTTCCGCATGCCCGAGTCGATGCGGGTGGCGATCGTCCAGAACCTCCACCAGGCCGACCCCTACTCGCACCAGAAGGGCATCTTCCCGGCCCGCGAGGCCGTGGTCATGCAGCAGCAGGGCCGCGGGATCATGGACGTGACCGCGGACGACGTGTTCATCGGCAACGGCGTGAGCGAGCTGATCATGCTGGCGATGCGGGCGCTCCTGAACCCCGGCGACGAGGTGCTCGTGCCGAGCCCCGACTACCCGCTCTGGACGGCGAGCGTGGTGATCCACGGCGCGAAGGCGGTGCACTATCCCTGCCGGCCGGAGCGGGGCTTCGTGCCCGATCCCGCCGAGGTCGAGCGGCTGGTCACGCCGCGGACGCGGGCGCTGGTCGTCATCAACCCCAACAACCCCACCGGCGCGGTCTATCCGCGGCGGGTGCTCGAGCAGCTCGCCGACCTCGCGGCGCGGCGGCACCTCGTCCTCTGCACCGACGAGATCTACGACGAGATGCTCTACGACGAGGCGGAGTTCGTGCCGCTGGCGGCGCTCGCCGGCGGGGCGCTGTGCCTCACGTTCGGGGGCCTGAGCAAGGTGTGGCGGGCCTGCGGCCTGCGGGTGGGCTGGCTCGTGTTCTCGGGCCAGCGGGAGCACGCCCGCGACTACCTCCAGGCGGTGGAGCTGCTCGCGTCGTTGCGGCTGTGCTCGAACGTGCCCGGGCAGTACGCCGTGCAGACGGCGCTCGGCGGCCACCAGTCGATCTTCGATCTCACGCGGCCCGGCGGCCGGCTGCACGCCACCCGCGAGGCGCTGCTGGGGGCGGTCCGCCGCAGCCGCTGGCTCTCGACGCAGCCGCCGCAGGGGGCGATGTACGCGTTCGTGCGGGTCCACGCCGACCGCCTGCCCGGCGGCGCCGCCGGCTTCGACGACCAGCGGTTCGCGCTCGACCTCCTCGAGCGGAAGCACGTGCTCGTCGCGCCGGGCTCGAGCTTCAACGTGCCCTACCGCGACCACTTCCGTGTCACGCTCCTCCCCGACGCCGACCAGATGACCGACGTCCTCGGCCGGATCGAGGCGCTCCTCGACGAATACGCCGCCGCGTGAAGAGGCGGCTGCACGTTCGGCGTCAACGCGCCCAACACGGCTTCGGGGATGCCCGTACCCTCTCGCTGGACGTTCGCCTCAGCCCTCCAGGCTTCGGCTCTCTGCATGTCCGCTTCGCTTCGCCATCCTGGCTTCGCTCGCTCCCATAGCTCGCTCGAGGGCACGGGCATCCCCTCGCCTTGCCCGCAACGGTCGAGCCGGTTGGCCGAGTTGACGCGCGAGCATCGCGTGTGAGACCGAGTCGGCGAGAAGCCGAGCCCGGGCGTGACGTCAGTCGCCGAAAAGCTGCGTCCAGTGATTCCCGGAGCAGCCGAGGCCCTGGCGGACGTGCCCGTCGGCGAGCAGGTTCTTGTGGTGGCCGGGGCTCAGGAACCAGGCCTTCACCGCGTCGGTGCCCGACGCGGTGCCCATGTAGATGTTCTCCGCGGCGGCGGTCGTGCCCGCGAGCTTCGCGCGGTCCCACGGCTCCCTCTTGCCCGGCAGCGGCGACTCGTGGGCGAAGAAGTTGTGGGCCTCCATGTCGGCCGAGTGCCCCGTCGCGGCGACGCACAGCTTCGGGTCGATGACGAGCGGCGCGAGCCCGCACAGCATCCGCACGGAGTCCACCGCCCTCGTGCCGGCGGCCACCTCCGGCGGCAGGGTCTTGGCGATCCGCCCGTTCTCCGCGAGCACGCCGGCCGCGGCGGCGTCCTCCGGGCCCAGGCGGGCCGCCAGCTCGCGGGCCGCGGCGACGTCGAACGGCCCGGCGGCGGCGAGGGCGGGATCGGCCGTCGCGGCGTCGCGGCATGCCTCCACGAGGGCGATGAGCCGCTCGGCCTGCGCGCGGGCCGCGGCCTGCTTCGTCCGCCACGGCTTGAGCGCGGTGTCGCGCTGGGCGACGGCCGCGCGGAGCTTCTCGAGGGCGGGCAGGCCCTGCTGCTCGAGCTTCTCCTTGGTCAGATCGGGATCCGCCCGCAGGTCGGCGAGGGTCCCGCGGAGCGTCTCGATCTCGCGGTCGATGGCCGTGTCGTGCGGCCGCGCATCGACCACGGCCGCGAGCCGCGCCAGCACGCGATCGACGTGGTCGTGCCAGGCCTTCGCCCCGGCGTCGCCGGTCGCCGCCAGCGCCCGGACGGCGGCCAGCTGCCGCGCAAGCGGCGCCGCGCCGTCCCGCAGCGGCGCGCTCAGCCGATGCACCGCGACCGCGTCGGCCACGGCCGGACCGTCGGCGGCGACCCCCCGGGCGAAAAGGGCGAGCGGCGCGAGGGCGAGGATGGCGGGGTGGCAACGCATCGGAGCCGCTGCATCCTACCGTGCGGCCACCGGGGGGCGGATGGTACAACGGCGGCATGAGATGCGATCGTTCCCGCCCCCGACCGGGCACCGTTCCGTCCGCGGTCGGGCGGCCGGTGGCCGCGTGGCTCGCCGGCCGGATCGGCTTCGACGACTACGCGGCGGTCGCCGAGCGGCTGGCGTGGGAGGTGTCGGAGCCGCGCGGGAGATGCCCGACGCTCGTCGTGTGCGAGCTCGAGCCCGCGATCACGATCGGCCGGCTCGGGTCGCGGGCCGACGTCCTGCTCGGCGACGACGAGCTGCGGGCCCGCCGGCTCCCGGTGCGATTCACCGGCCGGGGCGGCGGCGCCGTGCCCCACGTGCCGGGGCAGGTGTTCGTGGCGCTGTTCGCGGCGCTCGCGGACCTCGGCCTCGAACCGCACGACGCGGCCGGTCTCGAGGATCGCTTCACCGCCGGCCTCGCATCCGCCCTCGCTCAGGTCCGCTGCGGCCCGGCGCGGGTGCCGGGCGCGCCCGGCGTCTTCGGCCGCACGGGGCTGCTCGCGACCGTGGGGCTCGCCGTGCGCCGGGGCGTCGCCTGCCACGGAGCGTTCGTGAACGTCTGCCCGGCGCCCGACCTCCTGCCGCTCGTGCACGCGGTGCCCGCCGCCTACCGCGGCGCAGCCGTGCCGGCGACGACGATGGGCTCGATCGAGGCCGACCTGCAGCGGCACGTCCGCCCGCAGGACGTCCGCTCGGCGCTCGTGCACGGCCTCGCGGACGCGTTCGCCTTCCCGCGGACGCTCGTGCACTCGGGCCTGCCCGTGCCGGTGCCCGGGGCGGGCCGCCGCCCCGCGGAGGTGACCAGCCGTGTCGGATGAACCAGCCCGATCTCCCGCCGCGACGGTCTCCCTGCCCGTCGTCTCCGTCGATCCGCCCGCCGCGCCGCCGGCGCGGCGGCTGCCGCCGTGGCTGCGGCAGAACCTCGCGCCCGGCGGCGGCCATGCCGAGACCGCGCACCTGATCACGGAGCTCGGCCTCGAGACCGTCTGCTCGTCGGCGAAGTGTCCCAATCGGCTCGAGTGCTGGTCGCAGCGGACGGCGACCTTCATGATCCTCGGGAACGTCTGCACGCGACCCTGCGGATTCTGTTCCGTGCCGAAGGGAAGGACCGAGGCACTCGAGCACGACGAGCCCGAGCGGGTGGCCGAGGCGGCCCGCCGGCTGGGCCTGGCCCACGTCGTGATCACGAGCGTGACCCGCGACGACCTGTCCGACGGCGGCGCGGACCACTTCCGCCGCACGGTCGAGGCGGTCCGCGTGGCGACCGGCGCCACGATCGAGGTGCTCGTGCCGGACTTCATCGGCAAGGAGGGGGCGCTCGCGGGGCTCATGGAGGCGCGGCCCGAGGTCTTCAACCACAACACCGAGACCGTGCCGCGGCTCTACCGCACCGTCCGCGGCCGCAAGAGCGTCTACTCCTGGACGCTCCGCCTGCTCGCCGACGCCAAGCGTCTCGTGCCGACGACGCGGACGAAGAGCGGCCTCATGCTCGGCCTCGGCGAGACGCGGGACGAGCTCCTCGACGTGTTCGCCGACCTCCTCGACCACGGCGTGGACTACCTCACGCTCGGCCAGTACCTGCAGCCGACGCTCGACAGTCTGCCGGTCGAGCGCTACGTGCCGCCGGAGGAGTTCGCGGAGCTCGGGGAGCTCGCGCGGCGGATGGGCTTCCGGAAGGTGGCCTCCGGCCCGCTCGTGCGGTCGAGCTACCACGCCCGCGACATGGCCGAGGACGGCCGCGTGGCCTGACAGGGGCGGCAGCGCGGCGATGACGAGCGGACGCCCCGACATCTCGCTCGTCGTCAACACGTTCCGCAAGCCCGCTCACCTCGCGCTCGTGCTCGAGTCGATCGCCCGCCAGGAGGGCGTGGACGGACGGTTCGAGGTGGTCGTCAGCGACGACGGCTCGGGCGACGCGACGCGGGGCGTGGTCGAGTCGTTCGCCACGCGGGCACGGTTCCCGGTGGCGTTCACGACGCTGCCGCACGACGGGTTCCGGCTGGCCCGCACCCGCAACCAGGGGGCGCGGCTGGCCACGGGCCGGGCGCTGCTGTTCCTCGACGGCGACTGCGTGCTGCCCAGAGACCACGTGGCCGGCCACCTCGAGCGGCTCGTGCCCGGCCGCGCCCTTCTCGGCCATTGCGCGCGGCTCGACGAGGCCGCGAGCCGGTCGCTCGACCCCGCCGACCTCGGCCCCGCGGCGATCCGTCGGGTCGTCCCGCGGGCCGAGCGGGCCGTGCTCGCGGCGCGGCACCGCAAGGCCCGGTGGCACGCCGCGATCCGGCATCCGACGAAGCCGCGGCTGGCCGGCGGCAACTGCAGCATGTGGCGGGACGACTTCGTGCGGGTCAACGGGTTCGACGAGCGGTTCGTGGGCTGGGGACAGGAGGACGACGACCTCGGCCTCCGGCGCCGCGCCTCGGGCGTCCGCCTCGAGTCGATCCTCGACCGCACCTGGACGCTCCACGTCTGGCATCCGGCCGACCCCTCCGCCACGGCCCGCTGGCGGGACGGCGCGAACGTGGCCTACTTCGCCCGTCGCGGCCGGCTCACGGCCTGCCGCGAGGGGCTCGTGCGGCGGCCGCTCGCCGACCTCGCGTGGCGGCTGCCCGACGACCTGCTCGCCACCGGCCCCGGCCGGGCCATGGCGGCCGCGATCGGCGCGGACGTGGTGCGCGGCCGGGGCGGCCCGGCCGCGCCCGTC
>JBJTPA010000016.1:0-4276 GCA_046074885.1 Planctomycetaceae bacterium | reverse complement strand
ACGTCGTCGATCGACGAGTCAGGAGAGCAGCAGAGCACGTTGAGCGTCATCACCTCGCCGACGAGCGTAGTGTCGGGAGAACGCGACTCTGCCACCACCCTCCGCAGCACGTCCCGCTCCGTGAAGATGCCCGCCAAGCGCCGGTTTCGCATCACGATCAGCGCTCCGATTCCCTGGTCGTTCATCCGCCGCGTCGCCTCGCGCACGGTAGCCTCCGGTGACGTCACGATCGGACCACATCCGGCACCGGGCCGCACGCGACCGGCCCGTGCCTTTTCATCCAACAGAATCTCGACGGTATCCATGGCGCCGACCTCCCCAGGTGATGCAACCCCCCGCCCCGATGAAAAAAGTTCTACTCAAACGTCCAGCCCTCCGGCCAGAGCGGATTCGGGGCACGTCTGGAGCGGTTGGTATCCTGTCGGACACCCGCGCGCCCTCAGTCCCCGTCCTCAGTCCCCCGAGACTCCCCCACCATGCACCTGCCCGCCTGGCGGTTCGGCAAGCCCTACGAGTCGCTCGAACGCGAGACGCTCGTCCACTTCCTCACCGGTGAGCCGGTGGCCGAGGTCAGCCAGGTGGGAGGGGCGATCGTGGGCCGCGACCTTCACAAGGCGATCGGCGCCCGGAAGGCCCTGCTGGCAATCGACCCGGAGGAGATCGTCGAGCGACTGCAGACGGCCGGCAACCTCTACGCCAACGGCACGGTGACGGTCGGCGGCGAGCCGCAGTCGCCGGAGCGGTTCGTGAAGTGCCAGTCGGCCACCACGGGGCTCCCCGAGAGCCTCTGCCGGGCCAACATGCAGAAGAACATGTTCGTGCTCTCGAACATGGACCGCATCCTCGACGCCCTGTCCCGCGGCCTCGACACGCGGGTGCTGTGGGACGGCTACGGCGTCGAGAACCGCGGCGTCACGGTCAGCTACCAGGCGCAGTCGCCGGTGCTCGGCCTCGTGCTGCCGAGCAACTCGCCCGGCGTGCACACGCTCTGGCTGCCGGTCATCGCCCTCGGCGTGGGCCTCGTGATGAAGCCCGGCAGCCAGGAGCCGTGGACGCCCTACCGGATGGCGGCCGCCATGGTGGAGGCGGGCATCCCGGCCGAGGCGATCGGGCTCTATCCCGGCGCCACCGACGTCGGCGCCGGCATCCTGGCCGGCTGCGGGCGGAGCATGATCTTCGGCAGCGCGAAGACGGTGGAGCAGTACCGCGGCAACCCCGGCGTGCAGGTCCACGGCCCGGGATTCTCCAAGATCATCCTCGGCGACGACTGCGTGGACGACTGGGAGCGGCACCTCGGCCTCATGTGCGAGAGCGTGGCCCTCAACAGTGGCCGCGGCTGCATCAACGCGTCGGCGATCTGGGCGAGCCGCCACACGCAGGCGATCGCCGAGGCACTCGCCGCGCGGCTCGGCCCGATCGACGTCAAGCCGCCCGACGACCCGGATGCGAAGCTCGCGGCGTTCACGATCCCAGGCGCCGCGAAGGCGATCTGGGGGCAGATCGAGGGCGGCCTGAAGGCGGACGGCGTGACCCACGCCACCGCGACGCACGGCGACCGGCTCGTCGAGGGGGAACGCTGCGGCTGGCTGCGGCCCGTGGTCGTCCACTGCACGAGTCCCGAGCCCGAGATCGCGAAGGCGGAGTACATGTTCCCGTTCGTGAGCGTGGTCGAGTGCCCGCAGGAGCGGATGCTCGAGCGGATCGGCCCGACGCTCGTCTGCACCGCGCTCACGGACGACGAGTCGTTCCGCCGCCGGCTCGTGGACTGCACGCACATCGACCGCCTCAACCTCGGGCCGATCCCCACGACGAAGCTCGACTGGCTGCAGCCCCACGAGGGCAACATCATCGACTTTCTCTACCGCTCGCGGGCGCTGCAGGTCGGCGATCGGCAGGCCGGCGGCGGCAGGCCGCAGGCCGCCCGGGCCGCGACGTGAGGGAGGCCGCGATGGCGGGAGCGGCCTGGACGGAGCCGGCGACGTTCGAGTTCCGCCCCGGCCCGCGGCTGGTGGTGGGCCCGGGCTCGATCGCGAGGCTCGGCGACCTGGCCCGCGAACTCGGCGCGAGCCGCGCGCTGGTGGCGAGCGATCCGGGCATCGTGGCCGCGGGCCACGCCGCGGCGGGCATCGCGTCACTCGAGGCGGCCGGGCTGGCGACGGCCCTCTTCTCCGGCTTCGGCGAGAACCCCACCGAGACCCAGGTCGCCGCCGGCGCCGCCGCGGCCCGCGGGTTCCGGCCCGACCTGCTCGTGGGCCTCGGCGGCGGCAGCTCGATGGACTGCGCGAAGGGGATCAACTTCCTCCTCTCGTGCGGCGGCCGGATGCGGGACTACCGCGGCCGCGCCACCGCCACGGGCCCGATGCTTCCCTCGATCGCCGTGCCGACCACCGCGGGCACGGGCAGCGAGACGCAGTCGTTCGCGCTGGTCACCGACGACGAGACCGGCCTGAAGATCGCCTGTGGCGACCCGCGGGCCGCGTTCCGCGTGGCGATCCTCGACGTGAACCTGACGCTCACGCAACCGCTCCCGCTCGCGGCCGCGACGGGCATCGACGCCGTGACGCATGCGGTCGAGAGCCACGTGAGCCGCGCGGCGACGCCGGCGTCGCGGGTGCTCTCGCGGGAGGCGTGGCGGCTGCTGGCTGCCGACCTGCCGCTCGTGCTCGCCGGGGAAGGCACCGTCGCGGGGCGCGCGGCCGTGCAGTTCGGCGCGGCGCTGGCCGGCCTGGCGATCGAGAACTCGATGCTCGGCGCCGCCCACGCCCTCGCCAATCCGCTCACTGCCGCCCACCGCGTCGTCCACGGGCAGGCCGTGGGCCTCGTGCTGCCCCACGTGACGCGGTTCAACGGACCGGCCTGCGGCGACCGCTACGCCGAGCTGCTCGGCGACATCGGCGTCGCCACGACCCCGGCCGCGGCCGGCGACCGGCTCGGCGTCTGGCTCTCCGACCTGCTGACCACGGCAGGACTGAAGCCGTCGCTCGCGGCGCTCGGCGTGCCCGCGCCGGACGTGGCGTCGCTCGCGGCCGCGGCGGCCGCGCAGTGGACGGCCGGCTTCAACCCGCGTCCCGTGACGGCGACCGACCTCGCCGCGCTCTACGAGGCCGCCCGATGAGCCGCCGGCTCGCCCTCGCCGCGGTGGCCGCCGCGCTCGCCATGGCCGCCTTCACCGCCGGCGCGGGGGCTTTCGCGGCGGAGCCCGACGTCATCGACGCGGCGCCCGCCGACGCCTGGCCGCTGGCCCGCGGCTGCCTGGCCGGCACGGGCCGCTCCGCCGCCGAGCTGCGGCTGCCGCTCGCCGAGGCGTGGCGTCGCGACTTCGAGAAGACCGCGTTCGGCGCCGTCCCGGTGATCGCCGCGGACACCATCTACGTGGGCGACCTCGACGGCACGTTCCACGCGCTCGCCCTCGACTCGGGCGCGACCCGCTGGTCGTTCAAGACCGAGGCCGCGGGGTTCCCCGCCGCGGCCGCCGTGTCCACCGATCCCGCGGTGCCGCTCGTCGTCGTGGGCGACGACGCGGGCGTGGTGCGGGCGCTCGACCGGGGCATGGGCGCAGTCCGCTGGGAGCACGAGACCGCGGGGGAGATCTCGGGCGGCCCCACGATCCTGCCGCGGCCGGACGGCGCCCGCGTGCTGGTCGGCTCGCAGGACGCGTCGCTCACCTGCCTCGACCTCGCCGGCGGCGCGGTCGTCTGGACCTTCACGATCGCCGACCAGATCCGCTGCGCGCCGACGGTGGTGCGGACAGAGGTGGGCGACCGCGTGCTCATCGCCGGCTGCGACGGCCGGCTCCACATCGTGGACGCCGACACCGGCGCCGCGGTCGCGGCCGTCCCGATCGACGGCCCGACCGGCACTACGCCCGCGGCCTCGGGCGCGCTGGCCCTCTTCGGCACGGAGGGGGGCAGCTTCTTCGCGATCGACGTCGCGCGGGCCGCCGTCGCCTGGCAGGCGCGGGCCGCGGCGGGGGGACAGTCCTACCGCTCGAGCGCCGCGGTTGCCGATGGCTTGGCGATCGTCGGCTCGCGGGGTCGGGCCGTCGAGGCATTTTCCCTGGCCGATGGCGCGCGGGCCTGGCGCCGCCCCATGCGGGGCCGCGTCGATGCGTCGCCCGTCGTCGTCGCCGCCCGCGGCGGCGCCGGGGCCGCCGCCGGGGACGCGCCGCGGCAGGTCGCGATCGTCGCCGACGCCGCCGGCCGCATCGCCGCGCTCGACGCGCGGACCGGCGAGCCGGCCTGGGAGTTCGAGGCCGGCGGCGACTGCGGCGGCGGCG
>JBJTPA010000015.1:0-2787 GCA_046074885.1 Planctomycetaceae bacterium | reverse complement strand
CTTCCGCATCTTCGCCGAGCGGGGCGAGATCCACCTCGTGGGCGCAGGGCTGCACCTGGCATCGCGCGACCCGTTCGCGCTCTTCCGGCAGCTCGCCGCCGCGGGCCGCGACGACGTCGATCCCGGCCACGCCTTCTACCTGGGCTATGAAATGGCGAAGGCCGCCACGGCGCTCACGCTGGCAAAGGACTACCGGCAGGACCAGGCCCTCGACTGGGGCCACCTCACCGAGCCCGAAATCGCCCACGGCCCCTCCCGCGCGGCCGCCGCCGCGGCCCGCGCCGCCCGCAACCGCAGGCCCGAGGCCGACGACGCCGCGACCGCGCCGGCCTGAAGCCCACCACCCCCGACCACGCCGATGGCCGCCACCGCCACACCGCCGACGCCGACCCACCCGTGGCTCGCCCGCCGCTGGTTCACGCCGTCGGGCGCGCTCGTGGCGGAGGCGGCGCCGGGCCTCGATCCGGCGGCCGTGTTCGCGGCCTTCGCCCCCCTGCCCCACGCGCTGTTCCTCGACAGCGCGATGCCTGACTCGCCCGCCGCCGACGCATCCATCCGCCTCGGCCGTCACTCGTTCGTGTCGGCCGATCCCGTCCACGTGGAGCGGGCCGACGCCGCGGGCCCGACAGCCGACGCGGCCACGCTCGCCGCCACGCTCGGCCGGCTCCGCGGGCTGCTCGCCGACCTCGCCACGCCGACGATCCCCGGCCTGCCGCCGTTCCAGGGGGGCGTGGCGGGATTCCTCTCCTACGAGTGCGGCCTCGCGCTCCTCGGCGTCGCGACGCCGCCGGGACGTGACCCGGGCGTGCCGCTCTTCTCGCTGGCCGTCCACGACGTCGTCTACGCCCACGACCACGACGCGGGCCGCGGCTGGTTCATCTCGCAGGGCGTGCCGGCCCGCGGCCCTGCCGCCCGCCGCGTCCGAGCCGCCGAGCGTCTCGACGCGGTCCTCGCAGCGGCCGCCGCGGCGGCCGGTCACTCGCCGAAACCGTCCCGCTCGTTCTCCGCCGCGACCGGCGGCCATCCGTTGCCCGGCCATCCGGGCGTGACGAGCAGCCACACCCGCGATTCCTATAAGCAGATGGTCGCCCGCGGCATCGAACTGATCCGCGCCGGCGACGTCTTCCAGGTGAACCTCGCGCAGCGCTTCGCCACGGCCGCGGCCGCCGACCCGGCGGCGCTCCACTCGCTGGCCCGCAGCCTCAACCCCGCGCCGTTCGCGGCCTGCATCGATCTCGGCTCGGCCGCGATCGCGAGCATGTCACCCGAGCGGTTCCTGCAGGTGACCCGGGGCGTCGTGCGGATGCACCCCATCAAGGGCACCCGCCGCGTCACCGACCGGCCCGAGGCCGATCTCCACGCGGGGGCCGACCTCGCGGCGAGCGGCAAGGACCGGGCCGAGAACGTGATGATCGTGGACCTCGTCCGCAACGACCTCGCGCGGGTCTGCACGCGCGCGAGCGTCCGCGTCGAGGCGCTCTGCCGGCTCGAGCGCTACCGCACCGTGCAGCACCTCGTGTCGATCGTGGCCGGGCGGCTGCGGCCGGGCCTCGGGCCGCTCGACGCGCTCGTCGCCGCGCTCCCCGCCGGCAGCGTGACCGGGGCCCCGAAGCACCGGGCCTGCGAGATCATCTCCGAACTCGAAGGCTTCGCCCGCGGCGCCTACTGCGGCAGCGTGGGCTACGTCGGCTTCGACGGCGCGGCGGACTTCAACCTCCTGATCCGCACGCTCGTGACCACGCCTGCCGGCCTGTCCTTCGCCGCCGGCGGCGGGATCACGGCGGCGAGCGACCCGGAGGCCGAATACGCCGAGAGCCTCCACAAGGCCGAGGGCATGCTCCGCGTCGTCGCCGCCCTCGACGAGGCCCGGGAGGGGCCGCCTCCATGATCGTCGTCCTCGACAACCGCGACAGCTTCGTCTTCAACCTCGCGCGGCACCTCGAACTGCTCGGCGCGGAGGTCCTCGTGGTCCCGGCGCACGGCACCACCGTCGCCGACCTCGAACGGCTCGCCCCCCGCGCGCTCGTGATCTCGCCCGGCCCCTGCACGCCGGCCGAGGCGGGCTGCTCGGTCGCGGCCGTCCGCGCGTTCCGCGGCGGCGTGCCGATCCTCGGCGTGTGCCTGGGCCACCAGGCGATCGCCGCGGCGCTCGGGGCGGCGGTGGTGCGGGCGCGGGAGCCCGTGCACGGCCGCACGACCGCCGTCCACCACGACGGCGTGGACCTCTTCGCCGGGATTCCCAGCCCGCACACGGCCTGCCGCTACCACTCGCTCGCCGTGGACGCCGCCACGCTGCCCGACGGCCTCGTGGTCACGGCGCGCGACGACGAGGGCACCGTCATGGCCATCAGCGACGAGCGGCACGCGGTCTACGGCGTGCAGTTCCACCCCGAGTCGGTCCTGACGCGGCACGGCTTCCGGCTGCTGGCGAACTTCCTGGCCCTGGCCGGCGTGCCCCACCACGCCCCGCTCATCGACGCCCTCGATGCCGACGTCGAGCGTCAGGCCGGGGGCGGACCGTCCGACGATGCAGGCCCGACGGACGCCGCGGGCCGCGTCGTGACATTCTGAGTGCGGGCCCCGATCACCCACGTGGCCCAGTTGCCCCGCAACTGGATGCGGCCGTGCCTCGTTGCCGCCGTAGTCCAGTTGCCTCGCAACTGGATGCGACCGTGCCTTGCTGCCGCCGTGGTCCAGTTGCCTCGCAACTGGATGCGACCGTGCCTCGTTGCCGCCGTAGTCCAGTTGCCTCGCAACTGGATGCGGCTGGCAATCCGGTCGCGAGGC
>JBJTPA010000014.1:0-32087 GCA_046074885.1 Planctomycetaceae bacterium | reverse complement strand
CGGGAAAAAACACCAGGGATAGTCGCGCGATCGGAGTACCTCGCGCGCCGCGCACGCGGTGGCGAGCGGCTCGATCCGCGCGGCGAGGTCGCGCCGCCGGTCGGCGAGGTGCGCGGCCAGCCGCGCGTTGGCGTCCCGGATCGCGTGGCAGCGGCGGCGGGCGAGCGCCGCGGTCGGGTGAGTGTCGATCCAGCGCCACTTCTCGGTCACGAGCTCGCGGAGCTCCGCCGGCACGTCCGCGGGTGGCCCGAGGTGCTTCTCGGGGTGGTACTCCAGGTCGCGGAGTTCGCGCCGCACCGCCGCCAGCCGGGCCGCGGGATCGTCGGCCGTGAAGCCGGGAAACGCCCGCTCGACGGGGAGCCGCAGCGTGCCGGAGACCACGGCATGACGTGGCGGGTCGCAGCCGGTGAGCCGCCGCACGATCTCGTCGGTGATCCGGTCGTAGACGGCCCCGCCGATGCCGTGCACGAACGCGTCGGCCACGAGGAGCCGCGCCACGAGCGTGGTCGCGATGGCCCGCGGCCGCAGCCGCAGGCCGTGCTCCTCCATGCGTGTCAGCGCGTCGATCCACCGCTCCGGCGGCGTGTCGGCGGCGATCGGCAGCTCCACCCGCACCGTCTCGAGGTCGGAGAGCGCCATCGCGCCCGAGCCTGGCAGGGCGTAGACCCGCCGCCGCCGCGGGTCGTCGCGCGACCAGAGCCACCACGGCACCTCGAGCCACTCGCCGGCCTCGTCGTGCCGCGCCACGAGGTCGGGCAGCGGCCGGCCCCGGCCGCGGACGCGGTGCGCGCGGCGGTGCGCGGCGAGCGCCTCGTTGCAGGCGTGGTGCAGCTGCCGCGCCTGCGAGAGCAGCCAGCCCGTGAACACCATCACGGTCGGCAGCCGCACGAGCTCGCTCACCGGCAGCTCGAGCGTTTCGAGGCCCCAGCGCTCCTCGAGCAGGTGCCGCCCCTGCGCGAGGCCGAGACCGAGGCGGTGCGACTCGTGCGCCCGCTCGACGGCCAGCGGCCACCAGCGCCGGACGATCGCGTCGGGCACGAGCGGCGCGAGCAGGTCGGCGGCCCGGTCGCCGAACGACTCGAAGCACTCCACGTCGATGACGCCCCGCTCCTCCCAGGCGGTCTCGGGCGCGGGCGCGTCGAAGGCCAGATGCTCGACCCGCGCCGACCGCGGCGTGCCCGCCGGCACCGGCACGGTCGCGGCGGCGCAGCGGTCGGTATCGACGACGAGGTTGATCGCGGTGCCGCCGACGTGCCGGGCGTAGGCGTCGAGGGCCGCGTTCTTGAGCCACACGCCCGGGTGGAAGAGCTCGGGCTGATGGCCCCCCATGATCACCGGCCGCGCGATCCAGTCGGCGACGTCGTCGGGCCGCACGACGTCGCGGTAGGAGCCGGTGTATTCCGCGGCCACCGTGAGCACCTCGCGGCGGGCGGCGGCGACGAGTTCCCAAAGCCTGAGGTCGCCGACCCGCGTGCCGAACGCGGCCCGCAGGAGGCGGTTGTTGTCGATGAGGCTCTCGATCGAGCCGCCCGAGTCGGACGCGACCAGCGGGTCGAGAAGCCGTCCGCCCGATTCCTCGGGGGCGCGGTGGGAACGTCGGGAGGGAGGCATGTCCGCAGGCGGCATCCCGCCTGACCTGACCTGGAACACGAGACCCCGGGCCGCCGGCCGGGGCGCCGCGCCCTAGCCCGCATCGACGCCGGCGCCGGCGGCCACGGCCGCCTCGGCCCGGTCGAGGACGCGGCGATAATAGGACAGACGGGTCGCCGCATCGTCCAGTGCGCCCCCGAAACTCCGCGCCAGGTCGAGGTACACCAGCGGCACCGCCAACTCCACGATCGAGAGCCCCGCCGCGGCCGCCTGCACCCAGGCCTCGAGCGGCATCGCGTAGCCCGTCTCCGTCGGGCGGAGCCGCTCGAGGGCCCGCCGCGAGTAGGCCTTGAACCCGCAGCAGGCGTCGGTGAGCGCGAGCCCCAGCCGCTCGTTGATCTCGGCGGTGATCTCGGCGTTGATCCGCCGGCGGGCGGCCGGCGGCTCGCTGTCGCCGGGAAACCGCACGAGGTACCGGCTGCCGCTGACGAGGTCGTGCCGCCCGGCCGCGGCGACAAAGTCGGGAATCAGCCGCGGCTGGTGCTGGCCGTCGCAGTCGATCGTCACGAGCACGTCCCAGGGGCCGGCGAGGGCCTCGCGGAAGGCCGTCGCGAGCGCCGCGCCGTATCCCCGGTTGGCGGCATGGCGGACGACCCGCACGTCGCCACGGGCGGAGACGATGGCCGAGGTGCCGTCGGTCGATCCGTCGTCCACGACGAGCACGTCGGGGGAGAACTTCCGCACCTCGTCGAGCACGCCGGCGACGTGCGCGGCCTCGTTATAGACCGGCAGGGCGGTGAGGAAGCGGGGCATCGGACGGCCTGATGGATCGATGACGTGATGGAACAACCGGGCCGAGCGACGACCCCAGGAAGCCCGGAGCGCGAGCGACGGGACCGTGCGCCGATAGTTCCCGCAATTGTAGCGCACGGAAACTGCCGGGCAACGCGCCGGCGCATCCGTCACAGCCAGCCGATCGGGTCGGTCTCGTCGCGGCTCGCCCGACACGACAGGCCCGGCACCGCGGCGGCCAGCCGGTCCCCCAGCACGGCCATCGCAAAATGCTCGCTGGCGTGGTGACCCACGGCGATCACGGCCAGGCCGGCGGCGAGCGCCTCCGTCGCCTGGTGAAGCTTGATCTCGCCCGTGAGGAGCGTGTCGCAGCCGCTCCGGCGGACGGCCTCGATCGCGTCGCCGCCGGAGCCGCAGACGATGCCCACGCGGCCCGCGGGTCGGCCCGGGTCGCCCACGATCTGCACGTGCGGCGCCGCCAGCCGGTCGGCGGCACGCCGCGCGATGCCGTCGACCGGGTCGCCGGCCGCCGCGCGGCCCATCCGCCCGAACCCCGCGAGCAGCGTCTCCGCGTCGGGCTCGATCGGTGTCACGTTCACGAGCCCGAGGAGCGCGGCGATCTGGTCGTTGATTCCGCCGGCCGCCGAGTCCCACGCGGTGTGGCTGCTCCACACGCCGGCGCCCGCGCCGACGAGCGCGAGGAGCGCCGCCCCCGCACCGGTGTCGGCCGTGAGCCGGGCGACCGGGCGGAACGGCAGCGGGTGGTGCGCGACCACCAGGTCGATCCGCTCCCGCACAGCCTCCGCGGCCACCGCCGGCGTGAGCGTGAGGCAGGTCAGCACCCGCTCGATCGTGTCCCGCCGCGGTTGCACGAGCAGGCCGACCGAGTCCCACGCGGCGGCCAGCCGCAACGGCGCGATCCCTTCGAGTGCGGAAGTCACCGTCGCGAGCGTGGGCATGGCTGGAGCATACTATCGCCTACCCGCCCGGGGACGGCCCCGCGCCGCCGGAACAGCATCCCGCCCATGGACATCGCCCGCATCTCGACGCCCGCCGCGAGCCTCGCGCGCGACCTGCGGTCGGCGCTGCGGCGAGCCCGCGACCTCGGCATCCGCGGCATCGAGGTCGACGCGCGGGGCGGCCTGCATCCCGAGGAGGTGACGCGAACCGGCGTCCGCCAGATCCGCAAGTGGCTCGGCGACGAGGGCGTCGAGGTGGCGGCCGTCACCTTCCGCACCCGGGGCGGCTACGCCGACTCCGACCGCCTCGAGGGGCGGATCGCCGCCACGAAGAAGGCTCTCGATCTCGCGCACGCGCTCGGCTGCGGCGTCGTCCTGAACCACGTGGGCGACATTCCGACGGAGTCCGAGGGGCCGCGGTGGCGGCTGCTCGTGGACGTACTCGCCGACATCGGGAGGTGGGGCCACCACGCCGGCGCCACGCTCTGCGCCGAGGCGGGCCGCGCCGCGCCGGCCGACCTCGTGCGGCTCGTCGGAGCCCTGCCCGAGGGTTCGCTCGCCTGCGACGTCGTCACGGGATCGCTCGTGGTCCACGGCCACGACCCCGTCGCCGCGGTGGCCGACCTCGCGACGCACGTGGCGGCGGTCCACGTCACCGACGCCGTGGCCGGCGCGTTCGCCGGCCGTGGCCGCGCGGTCGAGCTCGGCACCGGCCAGGTTGACGCGGCGGCCGTGCTGGCGGCGCTCGAAGAGCGCGACTATCGCGGCTGGATCGGGATCGAGCCCGTCGAGGACCGCACCGCCGCGGCCGAACTCCGGGCCGCGCTCGACTACCTGCGGGCGCTGTGACCCCGCCGCACGGCTTTGATCCGCGCGGCCTGCCGACGTAGTCTCATCGCCATGAGGCCCACCCCGTCGGCAACCCGTCGCGTCGCCTGGCTCGCGCTCGCCTGCCACGTGCTCGTGGCGAGCGGGCTGCCGCTGCCGCTGGCCGTGACGCCGCCCGAAGGTGGCAGCGACGCCGCGGCCCGGCTCGCCGCCAAGGACCGCTCGCGGCCGTTTCCCTGCATGGACAAACCCTGCGGCTGCGCGTCGGCCGAGCAGTGCTTCGCCGCCTGCTGCTGCCACACGCCGGTGGAGCGGCTGGCCTGGGCGCGGGCCCGCGACGTCGAGCCCGCGGTGCTCGCGGCGCTCGAGCGGCGGGTGAGGGCCGCGACGCCCACCGTTGGCGGCCACGCACCTCACGCGGCCGCCTCGTGCTGCGCCGCCCGCGAAACGCCGTCCCCGAGCCTCGACGGGCCCGACGTGTGCAGCGCCTACCGGTCGCTCGCGGCGGCCCCCGCGGCGCCGCCCGCCGTGGCGCCGACGCCGGCCGACGACGACGTGCCCGCAGGTCCCGCCCCGCGCACGGTGATCCTCCGCGACATGCTCGCCTGCGGCGGCATCGCGACCGCCTGGCTCGCCTGCGGCACGGCGCTACCGCCGCCACCGCGGACCCAGCCCCCCGTCCACAACGCGCCCGCGGGCGCGATCGCCCCGCGCGACGAGTTCGCGTCCTCCGTCTTCGCGGACCTCTCCGCGCCTCCGCCCCGCGTCGGCTGACCAGGGCTTTGTTCTGCGCGGCACGGCGGCCGAGGCCCACGCTCGGCGCCCGCCGCGATCCCGTCGCCCGTCCGCGGGTCCGTGCTCGTGCGCGGACTCCGCCGACGGCCGACCCCCCAACCCTTCGCGGAGCCACCCATGCGCACGCCACCAGGTGACGAGCTCGATTGTCCACAGGAGTCGCGGGCGCCGTCCGCGCCACGCCGCGACGGCACCGAAAAAACCCCGGTCGGAGTCATCGCAGCCGCCGGTGGATTTTCGCTCGTCGAGTTGCTCGTCGTCGTCGCGATCGTCGGCGTGCTCGTGGGACTCGTGCTGCCCGCCGTGCAGGCCGCCCGCGAGGCCGCCCGCCGCGGCCAGTGCGCGAGCAACCTCCGGCAGTTCGGCCTCGCGCTCCTCCACCACGAGTCGGCCCGCGGGGCGTTCCCGCCGACCGACGCCCGGGGCAGCGCCGCCGCGAGCGGCACCGCCAGCGGCGGCTGGTCGCTGCACGCAAGGCTCCTCCCCTACGCCGAGGAGCGGTCCCTCGCCGACCGCTTCGACTTCGGCCAGGCCGCCTTCACGGGCGGCTACGCGAGCCAGGTGCCGAACCCGCGGTTCGCAGATCTCTTTGCCACGCCGATCCCCTTCCTGCTCTGCCCCAGCGACCGCGCGCCGACCGTGACCACGGCCAACGGCTTCGCCTACGGAGGCACCAACCTCATGGTGAGCATCGGCAGCGGCACCGCCGACGGCCGCGGCCGCATGCTCTGGAACTTTGCGCGACCCACCGACGGGATCGCCTACGAGAGGTCCCGCGTCCGCCTGGCGCAGGTCACCGACGGCGCCTCGAAGAGCATCGTCGGCAGCGAGGCCGTGCGGAGCGTCGGCGGCGACGGCGACTTCTCCGCGGCCGCGCCGCCCCCGGCACCGTACCGCTACACCTTCAATGGCTCCAACGACTTCAACTCGGCCGATGCCTCGCTCAAGGCGAGCCCGACGCCCTCGACCGCCGACATCGACTCGCTCCTCGCCTCCTGGCGGACCCGCACCGGCCCCGCCTACGGCTGGCGCGGCGCGAGCAGCCCCACGATGCGGGCCCGGGGCGTCTCCTGGGCCGCCACGACGCAGGGCAACAGCCTCACGAACGGCTTCCTGACCCCCAACAGCGAGATCCCCGACTACGTCGTCCACTGGACCGGCTTTTTCGGCCCGCGGAGCTTTCATCGCGGCGGGGCGCACGTGCTCTTCGCCGACGCCCACGTCGCCTTCCTCTCGGACGCGACCGACGCGACGCTCCACCGCGGCCTGCACAGCATCGACGGCGGCGAGCCGGTCGCCGAGCCGTGAGCCGGTTCGCCCGCGCGAGCAGACTGTGGAAAAAGTCCGCCGCCGCAGGAAGCGGCGATCATCGACCGTCGAAAACCTCGGCTTTTCGACCGGCCGATGAAGTGAAAAAAGGCCATGGAGGCAATCCTGTTCGGCACGGCGATTGCCTCCTCGTGGGGAAGCTCCCTTGTGAACCTGGCCAACTCGCCCAACCGGCTCGGGGCTGCCCACACCCCCTCGCCGGACGCTCGCTGCGGTCATCCTGGGCTACGCTCGCTCGAAGACGTCTCGAGGGGATGGGCGGCCCCTCGCTGAGTTCTTCGGGTCACACCTGATCCTCGCGCTGACGTGATCACCTCGCCTCGTGGCCCAGTCGCCTCGCGACTGGAGTCCGGTTCTTGGATCGACAGGGAACATCCGGTTGCGAGGCAACCGGACCACGGGTTGGCCTGCGACCACGCATCAAGGCTGAACGGCGACATCAGGATCAGTGCGCGGTACTGATCCATGAACAGCCGCCGATTGCCGGCTCGGTCGCGTTCGGCACCCACCTTCCGCAGTCGCGAAAGCAGCGGACGCATCGTCCGCAGGCACTTCGGCCCCTGCACGTCCTGATAGCGGATCTCGCGCTTCGTCGGTCCGGCCATGGCGGGCACCGTACCGCTCCGCCGACCAGGGCGCACCTCGCCACAGTCCGTCTGGATCGTCCGGCTTCCGATGCGCACATCCCGTGCCGAACAGGATTGCCATGGGGGGCTTCTTCCACGGGCAGCTACGCTAGCGGGCCAGCCGCGCGGCGAGCGCGATCGCCGCCGTTTCGACCCGCAGCACGTGCGGCCCCAGGCTCGCGCGGACGGCGCCGGCCGCCACCGCCGCCGCGATCTCCTCGGCCGTGAAGCCCCCCTCCGGGCCGACGAGGCCGACGACCGCGGTCGCGCCCCGGAGCGCGAAGTCCTCGAGCGGCGGCCCGGCCGGGTCGCAGAGGATCGCGCGGCCACCCGCCGCGGGCGGCGCCGCGCAGGCCCCGGCGATCGTCGCGGGCTCGCCGATCTCCATGAGCGTGTTTCGGCCGCACTGCTTGCAGGCCTCGATCACGCCGCGGCGGAGCCGCTCGACCGCCGCCGGCGTGGCCTCGGCCACCCCCCGCTCGACGACGAGCGGCACGAGCCGGTCCACGCCGAGTTCGGTGAGCTTCTCCACGAGCCACTTCTGCCGCTCCCCCTTGGGCAGCGCCACGGCGAGCGTCAGCGGCGTCGCGGACGCCTCCGCCGCCACGACCGGCGGGCCGACCTCGAGCGCGACCTCGTCGCGGCCGAGCGCCGCGATCCGCGCGGGCCACTCGCTCCCCGTTCCGTCGAACACGCGCACCTCGTCGCCGACCCGGCCGCGGAGCACCCGCACGAGGTGCCTGGCCTCGTCGCCGTCGAGGATGGCGCGGCCGTCGCGGGGCGGGGATCGGAGGAAGAATCGCTCGCTCATCGGCGGCCACCGTACCGGAAAAGTCTCGCAAAACCTCGTCCTGACCCGGCGGGCGGCCGCCGCTACACTCCGCCCCGATGGTACGCGACACCGCCGACTCCGCCGCCCCGTTCGCCGGCCGCCTCGAGCCGGCCGCGTTCCATTGCGGACCGACGCAGGAGGAGGCCCTCGCGCGGCTCGAGTGGCTCGTCGCGGAGCGGCAGCGATGCGGGATCGTGATCGGCAACCCGGGCTCGGGCAAGAGTCACCTGGCCGTCGCGGCCGCACGCAGGCTCGGCGGCCTCGGCTGCGAGGTCGTGTCGCTCTCGCTCGGCGGACTGCCGGAGGGGGAGTGGCTGGATCTCCTGCTCGAGCGGCTGCCGCTCGACGCCGCCGGCCGGGACGAGCCGCTGAGGCCCTGGCAGAAGCTCGAGAACCGCCTCCGCGAGAACGCGCTCATGGAGCGGCCCACGGTGCTCGTCTGCGACGACCTCGACCGCGGGCCGGCCGATGCGGCCGAGGGGCTCGCCCGGATCGCCGCCGCGGCCGAGCCGCGGTTCGCCTGGTCGCTTGTCGTCGCCACCGCGACGCCCGCGGGCCTCGACCGCGTGCCCGACGCCCTGCGGCAGCGGGCGGCCGTGCGGATCGAGCTCGCGCCGTGGACGGAGGACGAGACGGCTGCGTACATGGCCTGGGAACTCGCGCGGCACGGCCGCGGCGCCGACGTGTTCACGGCCGCCGCGGCCGGCACGCTGGCGAGGTTCACCGGCGGCGTGCCCCGCGACGTCTGCCGCCTCGCGCGGCTGGCGGTGGCGGCCGCGGCGGGCGACGGCGCCGAGAGCGTGGACGCCACGACGGTCGAGCGGGCGTGGCGGGAACTCACGCCGGAGGATCCGTCGCGACCGGCGGCCGAGGCGCCGCGGCCCGCGCACAGGGCGTGGGGCTGACGCGCCCGCCGCACGATGCGGCGACCTTCGACCCGCGAAAACCTCGGCTTGTCGCGCGGTCGAACACGTAAACGAAGGCCACGGAGGGCTTTGTCCACGGACAGTCAGCGCTTCTTGATCGCCGCCACCGCCGCCTTCGCGGCCCCGCTGACCTTCGGGTTCTTGTCGGAGACGAGCTTCTCGAGCGCCGGCAGCGCCTCCTTCGCGCGCGAGCCCATGTTGCCGAGCTCCTGGGCGGCGGTGATCTTCTTCTCGGCCGAGCCCGTCTTGAGGTCGTCGATGTACGCCGGGATGAGCACGTTCCCGAAGCCCTGCGGACCCGCTTTCATCCGCTGGATGCCGGAGACCTTGCCGGATTTCTTCTTCTTCTTCGCAGAGGACGAGGACGACGAGCAACCTGCCGCGAGGAGGGCGACCGCCGCAAACCAGTGCCTGCGCCGCATGGATGAGCCGTCTCCGGGAAATCGGGCGATGTTTCGCATGGTAGCAGATCGCGCCGGCCGCCGAACCTCCGCGCCGCTCATTTCCGGCCGCCGTCCGCTCGCGTACACTCGTCGGCTTCACGCGTCCGAGGAGGCGACCACGGTGGGCAGGCAGGAGCCGGCGACGGTGCAGCGGGTGATCGCCCTGTCCCCCGACGACGGGGCGGCGATCGACCTGCGCGACCCGGCGCTGGCAGCCCTCCTCTCGTGGCTGGCCCCGGGGCTCGGGCAGCTCTGGCAGGGGCGTCGCCGCAAGGGCTTGCTGTTCATGGCCGCGGTCGTCGGCACGCTCGTCGCGGGCCTGTGGATCGGGGGCGGGAAGGTGGCCTACTGCCAATGGCGGACCGGCTCGCGGCGCATCGAGTTCCTGGGCCAGGCCGGCGTCGGCGCGGTGGCGATTCCGGCCGTGATCCAGGCGTGGTCGCTGTCGGCGACCGGCCGGCCGTTCCTGCCGGGCGGGCTCTTCGTCCCGCCGCTCATGCAGCACCAGCCGGTCTCCCCGGCCTACGCGGCCCGGCTCGGCCGAACGGCGCCGGACCTCTCCTTCTACCGCGACGTCCGCGACGGCACGCTCCGCAGCGCCGGCGACCAGCTCTCCGCGTGGTACCTCGCGCTGGGCCGGTTCTTCGACATCGGAACGCTCTACGTGACGATCGCGGGGCTGCTCAACATGCTCGTCGTCTACGACGCCTGGGCCGGCCCGCTCCACGAATCGGAGCCCGCCGCCAAGGACGCCGCCGCGGGCCGCGGCCGGCGTCGGGGTTCGGCCCCATGATCGCCCCGCCGCCCGCGCTCGCCGTCGCCCTCCTCGCCCACGCGCTCGACCGCGTGCCCGGCCTCGTGCTCGGCCTGCCGCTCGTCCTCGTCGCGAGCCTCGTGTTCGCGGCCACCAGGCACGAGGACCCGGCCGCGATCCGCCGCGCGGCGCTCGAATGGATCGGCTGGCTGGGGGGGGTGCTGGGCGTCGTCCTCGCCGCGGTCGTGATCCTGGCCTGGCTGGCGTGACGCGGCTCCCGCATGAGCCTCTCGTGGCCCAGTCGCTCGAGGCATGATCGGCTCTTCTCGTGGCCCAGTCGCTCGAGGCATGATCGGCTCTTCTCGTGGCCCAGTCGCTCGCGACTGGAATCCGGCCCGTGGATCGACAGCGACTACCGGTTGCGAGGCAACCGGCCCACGCGGCGGGCGGCGCCCGCGGGTCAGGTGGCCGCGGGCCGCACCACGGCGAGACGCCGCAGTTGGCCGCAGGCCGCATCGATCCGCGCCCCCTTGCGGTGCCGCACCTGCACGTTGACCCCGGCCGCGCGGAGCGCGGCAAGGAACCGCTCCCGGTCGTGGGCCGCGGGCTCCCGCCAGGGCATGTCGGCGACGGGGTTGTAGGGGATGACGTTGACGAGCGGCGCGCGGCCCGCGAGCAGCCGCACGAGCGAATCGGCGTCGGCCGGCGCGTCGTTGACGCCGCCCAGGAGCACGTACTCGAACGTCAGCCGCCGGCCCGACGCCTCCCAGTAGCGGTCGGCCGCGGCGAGCACCGCGTCGATCCCGATCGACTTGTTCACCGGCACGAGCCGGGTGCGGAGCTCGTCGGTGGCCGCGTGGAGCGAGACGGCGAGGTGGTAGTCGGGGGCCTCGGTCGCGAGGCGGTCGATGGCCGGAGGCAAACCCACCGTCGAGATCGTGATCCGGCGCGGCGAGATGCCCAGGCCGTCGGGATCGCGGGCCACGGCGAGCGCGGGCAGGAGCCGGTCGAGGTTCGCCAGCGGCTCGCCCATGCCCATCACGACCACGTGGCTGAGCCGCTCGTCGGCCGGCAGGAGCCGCGTGAGCCGCAGGAGCTGCTCGAGGATCTCGCCCGACGTGAGGTTGCGGACCACGCCGTCGATGCCGCTGGCGCAGAACACGCAGCCCATCGCGCAGCCGACCTGCGTGCTGATGCAGGCGGTGCGGCGCTGGCCGTCGGGCCGCCGCTCGCGCAGGAGCACGCACTCGATCCGCTGCCCGTCGGCAAGTTCGAGGAGGAGCTTCTCCGTGCCGTCGTCGGCGCGGGTGTGGGCCGCGACGGAGGTCGTCCAGACCGCGAACCGGTCGGCGAGCTGGTCGCGCAGGCCCGCAGGCAAGTCGGTCATGTCGGCGAAGGATTCGGCCCGCCGCGCGAACAGCCAGCGGCGGACGGCGCCGGCACGCCACGCGGGCTGGCCCAGGTCCGCGACGGCCCGGTCGAGGGCGTCACCGGGCTCGAGCGCGTGCGGCATCGGGGCGGCGGACGAGGTGACCGGCGGGGGACTGGTTTTCATGATTCTCGCGGTCGGCGGCAGCACCAGGAGCGGCCCGGCACACTGGCGGCGAGGCCGCCCATGGGGTAGATTTCCGACACTGAACCCCACGCATCATACCCCCGGCCACGACCGGGACCCGCCCGCGCCATGAGCCAGAAAAGCCTCGAGGACCGGACCCGCTGGGTCTACGACGAACGCACCTTCCCCGTCTGGAACGGCTCCTTCGACCGGGACTCGCGCCGGGAGATGATCGACGACGACCTGTGGGCGGGCCGCAGCATCGCGGTCCTGCTCGCGGCAGTGGTGGCGATCGGCCTGACGCTCTCGCTCGTCACGCTCGTGTTCGTGATGAACTGGCGGTGAACGAGCCATGCCTAGCAGGGGGGTTGAGCCCCCCTGCCGGCGTGACTAGACTGCCCGCCCGGTCGGCCCGGGGGAGATTCCCGGGCCCGTCCCCGGGCAGGCCGCGGCCATGAACGTCCTCATGCGTGCACCGAGCGAGCGGTCGATCGCGCTCGGTGCGCCCGCGAAGCTCAACCTGTCGCTGGCCGTGCTGGCGCGGCGGGCCGACGGCTACCACGACATCGAGTCGCTGATGGTCGGGGTGACGCTGGCCGATGCCGTCGTGGTCCGCGCCGCGGACCGGCCGGGCGTGCGGCTTTCGCTCCGCTACGGCGCCGGGCTCGCCGGCACGCCGCTCGCCCGCGACGTCCCCGCCGGGCCCGACAACCTCGTGGTCCGCGCGGCGGAGGCGCTCGCCGTCGCGGCGGGCGTGGACCGGGGCCTCGAGATCGAGCTCGTCAAGCGGGTGCCGGCCGGCGCAGGCCTCGGCGGCGGCTCGAGCGACGCGGCCGCCGTGATCCGCGGCGCGGCCGCGGCCTGGGGCATCGACTGGTCCGCGGAGCGGCTCGCGGAGGTGGGGGCTGCGATCGGCAGCGACGTGCCCTTCTTCTTTGCCGGCGGCCCCGCGATCGCCCGCGGCCGCGGCGAGCGGCTCGAGCCCGTCGCCGGAGTTCCGCCGCTGCCGGCCGTGATCGCCTGCCCGTCGGCCGGGCTCTCGACCGCCGCGGTCTACGCCGCCTGCACGCCCGACGCCGCCCGCCGCGGCGACGCCGCCCGGCTCGCCGCCGCGCTCGCCCGCGGCGGCCTCCGCGGCGCGCTGCCGTTCCTGCACAACGCACTCGAGGAGCCCGCGCGGCGGATGAGTCCCGACGTGGACCGACTGCTCGCGGCGCTCGCGGCCGCCGGCGCGTCCTGCCCGCGGCTCACCGGCAGCGGCAGCGCCTGCTTCGCGCTGGCCCGCACCGCGGCCGAGGCCCGCGGCATCGCCGCCCGCCTCGCCGCCGTCCGCGGCCCCGACGGCGGCCGGCTCTGGCCCGGCGTGTTCACCGTCCGGCTCGTGCCCGCCCCCGGCGGTCGCGGGCAGGACGCGTAGGCGCCGGAGGACCGCCGCATGGACATCACCGAGGTCCGCATCAAGCTCGTGGAGAGCGCGGCCGAGCGGCTGCTCGCGTTCTGCTCGATCACGATCGACGACGCGTTCGTGATCCGCGACATCAAGCTCATCGGCGGGCCGACGGGGCCCTTCGTGGCCATGCCCAGCCGCAAGCTGTGCGGCACCTGCCGGGGCTGCGGCCACAAGAACCCGCTCAAGGCCGCCTTCTGCAACCACTGCGGCGGACGGCTCGGCGGCGACGACCCGCCCCGCGACGGCGACGGCCGCGTGCGGCTCTACGCCGACATCGCCCACCCGATCAACGCCGCCTGCCGCGACCTGCTCCAGCGGCGGATCGTGGGCGAGTACGAGACCGAACGCGTCCGCGCAGGCGAGCCAGGCTACGTCAGCCGCTACGAGGGCCTCGGCGACGAGGACCGCCCGCGGCGGTAGGACGGGGTTTGCCGCAGGCTCGGTGCTGACAGGCCGCCGATTCAGGGCTACCCATGCCCCGTCGCCGGACGTTCGCTTCGGGCATCCTGCCCTTCGCTCACTCGATGCCGGCTCTCAGGGCTATGGGCAGCCCCTCACCTCCCCAACTGCCACAGGGAGCGTAGGCGGGGGCTCGGGACGAGGATGCGGAGCCGCGGCGCTTCGCCGCAGCGAACGCAACTCGTACGGGCCCTAAGCCGAGCGGCTTGGGCCGGACATGCGACATGCATACGCCGGCAACTCACCGCCGCACGAGCGCGTGGAAGTCGGCCGTGAGCCGCTTCGTGACGGGGCCGGGCAGGCCCGTGCCGATCTTCCGGCCGTCGATCTCCACGACCGGGATCACCTCGGCGGCGGTGCCGGTGAGGAAGCACTCGTCGGCCGTGTAGAGGTCGTGCCGCACGAGCGTGGCCTCGCGGCAGTCGATCTTCGCGGCCCGGGCGAGTTCCATGACGGCGTTCCGCGTGATCCCCTCGAGGATGCCGGCGTCGGGGGGCGGCGTGAGGAGGGATCCGCTCCGCACGACGAACACGTTGTCGCCCGTGCACTCGGCCACCTCGCCCTTGTGGTTGAGCATCAGGGCCTCGACGCAGCCCGCCTGCAGGCCCTCGAGCTTGGCCATGATGTTGTTGAGGTAGTTGAGCGACTTGATCCGCGGCGAGAGGGCGGCCGACTGCGTCCGCTGCGTGGCTGCGGTCACGATCCGCAGGCCCTTCTCGTAGAACTCCGCCGGGTAGAGGGCGATCGTGTCGGCGATCACGATCACCTGCGGGTTCTTCGTGCGGTTGGGGTCGAGGCCGAGCGAGCCCGCGCCGCGGGTGACCACGAGGCGGACGTAGCCGTCGGTGAGCTTGTTGGCGGCGAGCGTGTCGATCACCGCCGTGGCCACCGCCGCCTTCGGCAGCGGGACCTCGAGGCAGATCGCCCGGGCGCTCGCGTAGAGCCGGTCGAGGTGCGCGTCGAGCCGGAAGACCTTGCCGGCGTAGCTTCGCAGGCCCTCGAAGACGCCGTCGCCGTAGAGCAGGCCGTGGTCGAAGACGCTCACCTTGGCCTCGTCCTCGGGGACGAGGCGGTCGTTCATGAAGATGATCCGTGGCATGGGGGCACCTCGGTCAGGCGTCTTCGACGCGGCCCGCCGCCAGCCGCACGATCCGGTCGGCCCGCCGGGCGATCGCCGCGTCGTGCGTGACGAGCACTATAGAAAGCCCGTCGCGGCGGTTCAAATCGCACAGGGTGTCGAGGATTTCGGCGCCGGTCGCCTCGTCGAGATTGCCCGTCGGCTCGTCGGCGAGGAGCAGCCGCGGCCGGCCCACGAGCGCCCGTGCGATCGCCACCCGCTGCATCTCCCCGCCGGAGAGCTGCCGCGGCTTGTGGTGCAGCCGGCCGCCGAGCCCGAACCGCTCGAGGAGCGCGCGGGCCCGCGACCGCAAGTCGCCGCGGACGCGGAGCCACTCCAGGATCCCGTGGCGGACCATGAGCGGCGCGAGGACGTTTTCGAGGGCGTCGAGCTCGGGCAGGAGGTGGTAGGCCTGGAACACCATGCCGATGGCGGTGTTCCGCAGCCGGTCGCGGCGGCCCGCGGAGAGGTCGTCGATGCGGCTCCCGTCGAGCTCGATCGTGCCGGCGGCAGGGGCGTCGAGCAGGCCCATGAGGTGCAGCAGCGTGCTCTTGCCGGAGCCGCTCTGGCCGACGACGGCCACGAATTCCCCCGCGTCCACGGCGAAGTCCACCCCGCGCAGCACCTCGAGCACGCGGTCGCCGGAGCGATAGTGCTTCCGCAGGCCGTGCACGCGGAGGAGGCTCACCGCCGCGGGCTCCGCGGGGGCGCCGGCGCGATCGAGCGTGGCGCTACTCATGCCGCAGGGCCTCCACCGGGTGCAGGCGGGCCGCCCGCAGGGCGGGCAAAACGCTCGCGGCCACGGCGATCGCGACGGCGCCGGCAACGATCCAGGCGATCGTGGAGGGCTCGACGATCGTGGGGATCTTGAAGAAGTAGTAGATGGTGGGGTCGAAGACCCGCTGGCCCGTGAGCCACTCGACGCCCGCGCGGATGCGGTTGATGTTCCAGACGATGGCGAGGCCCAGGCCCATGCCGGCCCCGGCCCCCACGAGGCCGAGGAACAGGCCGTAGCCGAGGAAGATCCCCGCGATCCCCGCGGCCCGGGCGCCGAGCGACTTGAGGATGCCGATGTCCCGCGTCTTCTCGACCACGATCATGAAGAAGATGGCGAGAATCCCGAAGCCGGCCACGGCGATGATGAGGAACAGCAGGATGTTGAGCACCGACATCTCCATGTCCACCGCCGAGAGCAGCGGGCCCTGCTTGTCGCGCCAGGTGGAGACGGCATAGAGGTCGGCGGGGAAGACCTTGCGAATCCGGTCGCGGACCTCCTCGAGGTCGGCTCCGTCCCGGAGCCTGATCTGGATCGAGTTCACGCTCGCGATCCCGCTCTGCGGGTCGATCATGCCCCGCATCCGCTGCAGGGCCGCGATCGGCACGAACACGAAGTTCGAGTCGTACTCGCTCATCTTGCTCTCGTAGAAATCCACGATCGTGAACGTGTCGCTGACCGCCTTCGGCGGCGTGCCGGCGGTGGGGAACGTCACCTTCACGTCGTCGCCGGGGAGGACGAGGAACCGGTCCACGCCGGAGGCGTCGCGGAAGCTCGCCAGACCGATGCCGGGCACGATGCCGGTGAACTGCTCCCGCGCGGGGTCCATCGTGCGGCCCTCGTCGGGCCGGGCCGCGCGGAAGGGGTCGGCGGGCCGCGGCGCGGCGCCGGCGGCGGACTC
This sequence comes from Planctomycetaceae bacterium, assembly GCA_046074885.1. Lineage (GTDB taxonomy): Bacteria > Planctomycetota > Planctomycetia > Pirellulales > UBA1268 > QWPN01. The sequence goes on along the minus strand of JBJTPA010000014.1, from coordinate 15,956 downwards.
GGCCGGGGCCGTGGCGGCCAGGAGCGCGTCGACCTGCTGGTCGAGAGGGCGCGGCGCGGCCGCGTCGGGGGGGGCACGCTCGGCCTCGGCGGCGGCATCGGCCCGGGCGTGGTCGGCCGCCTGCTTCTCCCGCCAGGCACGTTCCCGCTCGACCCGCATCCGCCGGTGCTGCCAGCCGGCCCCCTCGAGCGCCGGCCGCGTCACCTGGGGTGTGGCCGCGTCGGACTGGCTGTCGATCGTGTCGTAGCCGCCGTCCTTGAGGTCGAAGGAGAGCTGGCGGCGGTTCTCCGGGTGCTGGAGGTAGCGGCCGAAGTCGCTGACACCCGCGTGGGTCGCCTCGTCGATGCCGATGAACATGACCTGCCGCGTGACCCACTGGCCGCGAACCTGGAAGGAGAGCATCGCCGGCACGGCCACGGTGGACGTCATCCCGGCGATCTCGTCGCCGGCCGCCTTCCTGATCTCCTCCATGTGGAAGGCCGGATCCTGGAAGCCCGAGAGCGTGTGGCTCTCGAAGACGAGGTCGGAGAGGATCCCGTGGATCCGCGTCTGCATCTCGTGGGAGAAGCCCGCCATCACGGCGTTCACCACGATCATCGTGGCCACGCCGAGCGTCACGCTCACGACGCTCGCCAGCGCAATCCAGCGGGTGCGGAGGTAGCGCCAGCAGAGCAGCAGCTTGTACATGCAGGGGCCTTGCGCGGGCTGGGGAAGGTAGCAGCGTCGCCCGGCAGAAAGAAGGCCGAAAAAGTGCCGATCTCTCCCTCTGGGAGAAGGCCGGGGTGAGGGTGCCTCGGGAAAGCCACAGAGCACCCTCACCCGGCCTTCAGCCACCCTCTCCCAAAGGGAGAGGGAATGACACGGACTCGTCCGCCGGCCCTACGCCTTGGGCCGGTGGATCGGGAACAGGATCACGTCGCGGATGCTCGGCGCGGCGGTGAGGAACATCACGAGCCGGTCGATCCCGACGCCCAGCCCCCCGGCCGGCGGCATGCCGTGCCGCAGCGCGCGGATGAAGTCGTGGTCCATCCGCGCCATCGACTCCTCCGCCGGCAGCCCCGCGAGCTGGGTCCTGAACAGCTCCTCCTGGAGGTCGGGGTCGTTGAGCTCGGTGTAGGCGTTGGCGAGCTCCATGCCCGCGACGTAGAGCTCGAACCGCTCGGCCACGTGCGGCTGTCCCGCCTTCCGCTTCGTGAGCGGGCAGACGGCGGCGGGATAGTCGATGACGAACACGGGGCCCGAGAGGGTCTTCTCGACCGTCGCCTCGAAGAGGTCGCTCTTCACGACGTCGGGATGGCGGCCCTGGACCTCGATGCCCTGCGTCGCGGCGGCAGCCGCCACGCTCGCGGGATCGGCGGGGTCGCAGCCGGTCACCTCGCGAAGCAGGTCGTCGTACGTCGCGCGGCGGAACGGCGGCGTGAGATCCACCGTGTGCCCCATCCACTCGAACCGCGCGGGCGTGCCCGCGGCAGCCGCCGCCGCGACGAGGATCCCCTCGGTGAGGTCCATCATGGATCCATAGTCGCCGTAGGCCTCGTAGGCCTCGAGCATCGTGAACTCGGGGTTGTGCCGGGGGCTCACGCCTTCGTTGCGGTAGACGCGGCCGAGCTCGAAGACCCGCTCGAGCCCGCCGACGAGCAGCCGCTTCAAGTGCAGTTCGAGCGCGATCCGGAGCACGAGCGGCATGTCGAGCGCGTTGTGGTGCGTCGTGAAGGGCCGGGCCGCCGCGCCGCCGGCGGTCTCCTGGAGCGTCGGCCCCTCGACCTCGAGGTAGCCGCGGTCGGCGAGCACGCGGCGGATCGCCTCGATGATCTTGCTTCTGGCCACGAACCGCTCGCGGACCCCGTCGCCGTGGATGAGGTCGAGGTAGCGCATCCGCTGGCGAAGGTCGGCATCGACGAGCCCGTGGAACTTGTCCGGCGGCGTCTCCAGGCTCTTCGCCAGGAAGGTGATCCCCGAGGCGAACACCGTCATCTCGCCCGTCTTCGACCAGCCGAGGCGGCCGTCGATGCCGACGAGATCGCCGAGGTCGAGGCAGTCCACGATCTTCCAGGCGTCGGCCCCGACCTGCTTCTTGCCGAGCATGACCTGGATCCGCCCGGTGCGGTCGTGGAGATCGAGGAACACGAGGCTGCCGGCGCTCCTGAGCAGCATGATCCGCCCCGCGACGCGGACCGTCGGCCCGTCGTCGGCCGCCTTGTCGATGGCGTCGCCACGGCTCCGCACGCCCGCGATCGCCGCGGCGCCGTCGAACCGGCCCCCCCACGGATCGACGCCGAGGGCGACGAGCCGGTCGAGTTTCGCGCGGCGGGCCTGCTCGAGCTGCGCTCCGGTGCCGGCGGGCCGCGGCGCGGGGTCGGTCGGGGTCGGCATGCGAATCGGCACCTCGTGGCCGGCCGGCGGCGGCGCCGACGGCGGGAGCGGGATTGTCGGGCATCCGGCCGGTTTGGTGAAGGGGTGGAGGGCGTAGAATCCCCGCGGCCGGCCGGCGTGTGCCGGCCCCCGTGCGAGAGGCGCTTCCCGTGACCACCGCCGACCAGCCGTCGCTGTTCAGCGTGGAACTGCGGACCGCGCGGTGGGCCGAACTCGTCGAGTGGTACCGCCACGTCGTCGGCCTGCGGGTGCTCGTCCGCGTCATCGACGACGGTTACGCGCTGCTCGCCGCCGGCGACACGCGGCTGGCGATCCTGTCGCGTCCGGCCGCCCCGCCGGCGAGCGGCCGCTGGAGCCTCGGCTTCGAGGTCTCGGACCTCGAAGCCGCCCACGAGCGGCTCGTCCGCTCGGGCGCCGACGTCGCCGCCCCCGCCGCCCACCCCGAGGGCTTCCGCGAGCTCGTCGTCACCGACCCCGACGGCAACCGCCTCCGCCTGTTCGAGTGGCCGCACTGAACATCGGCGGCCCTGCCGAGACACCACGGGACCTTATCGCAGCCATGAACCCGCCGCCGGCCCTCATCGGCATCGTGACCGTCTCCGACCGCGCCAGCAGCGGCGTCTACGCCGACGAGGGCGGCCCGGCGATCCTGGCCTACCTGGCCGAGGTGCTCGCCTCGCCCTGGGAGGCTCGTGAGCGACTCGTGCCCGACGAGGTCGAGGCGATCGCCGCCGCCATCCGCGAACTGGCCGACGTGGGCTCGTGTCTGGTCGTGACGACCGGCGGCACGGGGCCGGCGCCACGCGACGTGACACCCGAGGCGACGGAGCTCGTCTGCGCGAAGCTCCTGCCCGGCTTCGGCGAGCGGATGCGGCAGGTGTCGCTCGCGCACGTGCCGACGGCGATCCTCTCGCGGCAGACGGCCGGCGTCTGTGGCCGTGCGCTCGTCGTCAACCTGCCGGGCCGGCCGAAGAGTATCCGCGAATGCCTCGACGCCGTCTTTCCCGCCATCCCATACTGCATCGACCTCATCCACACCGGCGCCGTCGGCCCGCCGCGACTAGAGACGAAGCCGGAGCGGCTCGTGGCGTTCCGGCCGCGTGCCTGACGCCGCGGCGGGACGATGGTCACGAGGTGTCGACAGCGACCGCATGCCTGGCGATCGGAAAACCATCGGCGAATCCATGCTCCGCGCGATCATACGAAAATTCGGGGCGGTGGCCTTCCTGCGCCGATCGGGCATGTCATGGTTCATGATGTGGCGCGTGGTGCGCGGCCGGCGCGAAGCCGCTCACGCCGCGGCTGAGAACCGCGACGCCGGGGAGCGGTTCGCGGCGAGCCTGGACGCCGCGCGGATCTCCCAGACGTGGTTCCTGCGACACGTCCCCATGTGGCTGGCTATCTTCAAGCGGCAGGGTCTCGCGGGGCGCCGGGGCATCCGCGTGCTGGAAGTTGGCAGCTGGGAGGGGCTCTCGTGCCGGTTCGTCCTCGACCAACTCGCCGGCTCGGTCATCACCTGCGTCGACACCTGGGAGGGGGCCGACGAGCACGTCGGCCGGGCGGACGCCCTCGACGAACTCGAGGCCCGGTTCGACCACAATACGCGGAGGTACGGCGACCGGGTGGTGAAGTGGAAGGGCACCTCCCAGGCCTATTTCGCGGCCTGCACGCCGCGGGAGTGCTTCGACCTCGTCTACATCGACGGTTCCCATCGCGCGGACGACGTGCTGGTCGACGCCGTGCTGGGCTTCGAGGCGCTCGCGGTGGGCGGCGTGATGATCCTCGACGATTACCTCTGGAAGTACTACGACCGGCCCGGGGACAACCCCGGCGCCGCGATCAACGCGTTCCTCCGGCTCAAGCAGGGCTCGTACGACCTGATCCATGCCGGATCGCAGGTCGTCATCGCCAAGACGCAGCATCAGGCCGACATGCCGCGGGCGATCTCGGGGGCGAAGTAGGAGAGGATGCAGTCGGCGCCGGCCCGCTTGATGACGAGCAGGCTCTCGAGCGCCGCCCTGCGGCCGTCGAGCCAGCCGTTGGCGGCCGCCGCCCGGATCATCGAGTACTCGCCGCTCACCTGGTAGGCGAAGGTCGGCACGCCGAACTCCCGCTTCACGCGGTGGATGATGTCGAGACTCGTCATGGCCGGCTTCACCATCACCATGTCGGCCCCCTCGGCCACGTCGAGGGCCACCTCGCGGATCGCCTCGTCGGCGTTGGCCGGGTCCATCTGGTAGGTCCGCTTGTCGCCGGCGCCGAGCGCCGCCTTGCTCCCCACCGCGTCGCGGAATGGCCCATAGAAGGCCGAGGCGTACTTGGCGGCGTAGGCGAGGATCGCCACGTCCTGCCGGCCGGCCGCATCGAGCGCCCAGCGGATCTTTCCCACCCGGCCGTCCATCATGTCCGACGGGGCCACCACGTGGCAGCCCGCCTCGGCGAGCACCACCGCCTGGCGGCAGAGGATCTCGACCGTCTCGTCGTTGAGGACCTGCGCGTCGCGGAGGAGGCCGTCGTGGCCGTGGCTCGTGTAGGGGTCGAGCGCGACGTCGCAGACGATGCCCACGTCGTCGCCGAGCCGGCGGCGGATCGCGCGGACCGCGCGACAGACGAGGTTCTCCGGGTCGAGCGCGTGCCGGCCGTCGTCGGTCTTCTGCCTCGGGTCCGTCACGGGAAACAGCGCCACCGCGGGGATCCCGAGTTTCGCCGCCTCCTCCGCGGCCCGCACGGCCCCCTCCACCGACAGCCGCTCGACGCCGGGCATGCTCGGTACGGGCGTGGCAGATCGGCCCTCGTGGACGAACAGCGGCCAGACGAGGTCGGCCGGCGCCAGCGCGGTCTCGGCGACGGCGCGGCGGAGCCAGTCGTGGCGCCGCAGCCGCCGCGGGCGGGTCGAGGGGAACGATCCGAAATCGTGCATCGAGGCGGCGTCCGGGGTTCAGCGGCCGCCGATGGCGACGGCGGAATCGACCATGGGGATCGTCGTGTCGGCGGTCAGCCGGCGAGCACGGGCTCGTCGGCCGGCGCGATCCGGATCGGGCGGATGTCGAACTTGGGGTTTTGCCCGAGGAACCGGCAGGGGTTGTTGTGGAACACCTCGACGGCCTCCTGGAGCGAGTGTCCCCGGCGGCGGAACTCGAGGATGCACTCCTGGAGCGTGAACGGGTCACTCGGCCCCCAGTCGGCCGAGGAGTTCACGAGAATCCGCTCCGTGCCGTACTTCTCGAGCATGTCCACGGCCCGCTTCGGCGAGCACTTCGTGATGGGATAGAGCGTGAAGCCCACCCAGTAGCCGGCGTCGAGGCAGGGCTTGATGGTGTGCTCCTCGACGTGGTCGATCCAGATCCGCTCGCGGTCCACGTCCATGCCGGCGAGCACCTCGAGCACCCGCCTCGTACCGTGGGCCTTGTCGGCCAGGTGCGGCGTGTGGATGAGCACGAGCTGGCCGTGCCGCATGGCGATGTCCACGTGGGCCTCGAGGGCGTCGCACTCGTTCTTCGTGGACTTGTGCAGCCCGGTCTCGCCAACCCCGAGCACGGTCGGCTTGGCGAAGAATTCGGGGAACGTCTTGAGCACCTCGCGGGTGAGCTGCGGGTTCTCGGCCTCCTTCGGGTTCACGGCCACCCAGGAGAAGTGACGGATGCCGTACTGCGCCGCCCGCGTCGGCTCGAACTCGCTGATCTGCCGAAAGTAGTCGATGAAGGTCTCGGGATAGTTCCGGTCGAAGCCCGCCCAGAAGGCCGGCTCGGCGACGGCCACGACGCCGCTCATCGCCATCCGCTCGTAGTCCTGCGCGGTGCGGGCGATCGCGTGGTAGTGGGGCTGGATGATCTGCATGGTCGTCGTGCTCCCGCCGGGGCTAGACCCGCGCGAAGAGGTCGAGGAGCCTCGCCGTCCGCTCGCCGTCGCACGGCTCAGAGGCGAGGACCGCGAGGGCCTCGCGCAGGATGGCCAGCTTCTCCCGGGCGGCCGCATCGCCGGCGGCGGTGCCAGTTCGCGGGGCCTCGTCGCGGGCCGCGGCTGCGTCGTGGCGGTCGAGGAGCGCCGCCACCTCGAGGAGCATGTGCCGCGCCTCGAGGAAGTAGGTTTCGACGGTCTGCCGGGCGGTGAGCATGGACGTTCCACGGAACGGGGACACGGCCGTATGCTCCACTATAGCCGCGCCCCCGGGCCCGACCCGGCGGCTCCAAAACCGCGAAAAACCAGCATGATTCTCGTCACAGGCGGCGCCGGATTCATCGGCTCGAACTTCGTCCTCGACTGGCTCGCCGGCGGCGGCGAGCCGGTGGTGAACCTCGACAAGCTCACCTACGCCGGCAACCTCGCCAACCTCGCCACGCTCGAGGGCGACGCCCGCCACGTCTTCGTCCGCGGCGACATCGGCGACCGCGACCTCGTGGAGCGGCTGCTCGCCGAGCACGCCGTCCGCGCGGTCGTCCACTTCGCCGCCGAGAGCCACGTGGACCGCTCCATCCACGGCCCCGAGGATTTCGTCGCGACCAACGTGGTGGGGACCTTCCGGCTGCTCGAGGCGGCCCGCACCCACTGGGGCTCGCTCGCCGGCGCCGCCCGTGACGCCTTCCGGTTCCTCCACGTCTCGACCGACGAGGTCTACGGGTCGCTCGCTCCCGGCGACCCCGCCTTCGCGGAGACCAACCAGTACCAGCCCAACAGCCCCTACTCGGCGAGCAAGGCGGCCAGCGACCACCTCGTCCGCGCCTACCACCACACCTACGGCCTGCCGGTGGTGACCACGAACTGCTCCAACAATTACGGCCCCTTCCAGTTCCCGGAAAAGCTCATCCCGCTCGTCATCCACAACGCGCTCGCAGGCAAGCCGCTGCCGATCTACGGCGACGGCATGCAGGTCCGCGACTGGCTCTACGTGGGCGACCACTGCGCCGCGATCCGCCGGGCCCTCGCGGCGGGCGTCCCGGGCGAGGTCTACAACGTCGGCGGCGACAGCGAAAAACCCAACCTCGAGGTCGTGCGCACGCTGTGCGCGATCCTCGACGAGGAGCGGCCGCGGGCCGATCGAAGGCCCTACGCGGACCAGATCACCTACGTCACGGACCGGCCCGGCCACGACCGCCGCTACGCGATCGACGCCCGCAAGATCGCCCGCGACCTCGGCTGGAAGCCGGCGGAGACCTTCGCGACGGGCATCCGCAGGACGGTCCGCTGGTACCTCGACCACCAGGACTGGGTCGCGAACGTCACGAGCGGCGCGTACCGGGAGTGGGTGCAGAAGCACTACCGGTGACGAGGCGCCGGCTCGGGGCTCCCCACGCCCTCTCGCCGGACGAGTGGCCGGTTCGGGACCGCCGCTGCCCCGTCGCCGGACGTTCGCTACGGGCATCCTGCCCTTCGCTCACTCCGTGCTGCCTGCGCTTCGCCATCGTGGCTGCGCTTGCCAGCACAGGCCGGCTCTCAGGGCATTCGTCGGCCCCTCACCTCCCCAACTGTGAGACGGGGGCTCGGCGGGGGCTCACGCGTGATCCTCGGGCGTGATCCGCCGCCGCCAACTCGAGGTGTGGTCGCTGGCCAACCCGTGGTCCGGTTGCCTCGCAACCGGATTTCCCCTGGCGATCCAGGGACCGGATTCCAGTCGCGAGGCGACTGGACCACGAGACGAGGTGATCGCGTCAGCGCGATGATCATGTGGGAGCCGCACGAGCCGAGCGGCACCTCAGGGATCGAGGGCGCGACTCACAACTGCGTCGGGTTCGGCGCGTCGCCGTAGACGGCCTTCGGGTCGAAGGCCTTCTCGTGCTCGAGGAACTCGAGCGCCGTGCCCGCCTTTCGCTCCGCGCCCACCGGGACCTTCCGGTAGAAGCACGAGCGGTAGCCGACGTGGCAGCTGGCGCCGCCGGGAATCTCGACCCGCAGCCAGACGCAGTCCTGGTCGTCGTCGATGCGCATCTCCACGACCTTCTGGACGAGGCCGCTCGTGGCCCCCTTGTGCCAGAGCACCTGCCGGCTGCGGCTCCAGTAGTGGGCCTCGCCGGTCTCGATCGTCCTGGCGAGCGCCTCGCGGTTCATCACGGCCACCATGAGCACCTCCCCGGAGGCGAAGTCGGTGGTCACGCAGGGAATGAGGCCCTGGGCGTCGAACTTGGGGGCGAGGTCGCGGCCCTCCTCGACCTGCTCCACGCTGTCGCGGCGGCCGAAGAGCGGGTCGGGCGTGGACGGCACGGCGGACACGACGCTGGTTTCCGGGAGGAGGAATCCCCACAATACCACACGCCCGGACGGCCGCCGGCCGCCTCCGCGGCACATTGACCGCGCCGCCGGATCGGCCGTACCTTCCACGCGCCCTTCTTCCCTCGAGGAACGTCCCATGCGGCCCACGCGACTGGCCTGTTCGCTCGCCCTGCTGGCAGCCGGCGCAGCCCGCGCGGCCGACTGGCCCACGTTCCGCGGTGCCACTCGCACCGGCGTGGCACCCGACACCGATCTGCTCGAATCCTGGCCGGCCGACGGGCCGCCGCTGGTGTGGAAGACCGCCGGAGCCGGCCGCGGCTATGCCAGCCCCGCGGTCGCCGGCGACCGCATCTACACGCTCGGCGACGGACTCTCGACGGCCGATGACAAGGACGAGTACCTCACCTGCTTCGACCGCGAGACCGGGAAGCAGCTCTGGAACACGAAGACCGGCGGGCCGTGGACCGACGGCCAGGAGTCGTGGCAGAGTTCGCGGAGCACGCCCACCGTGGCCGGCGACATGGTCTACGTGCTCTCGCCGTTCGGCCAGCTCGTGGCCTGCGCGACGAAGGACGGTCGCGAGATCTTCCGCGTGGACGTCAAGGCCTCGCTCGGCGGCAAGAAGGGCGACTCCTGGGGCTACAGCGAGTCGGTGACGGTCGACGGCGACCGCGTCATCTGCACGCCCGGCGGCGAGCAGGCCACGGTCGTGGCGCTCGACGCGAAGACGGGCCGCCCCGTGTGGAAGTGCCAGGCGCCCGACGAGCGCGGCGCCGGACACGCGTCGATCGTCGCGGCCGACGTCAAGGGGCGGAAGATCTACGTGCAGACGACCGCCACCGGCGCGCTTGGCATCGACGCCAAGACCGGCACGCTGCTCTGGACGCACCCCATCGAGCAGACGACGGCCGTCATCCCCACGCCGATCGTCAAGGACGACCTCGTGTTCATCGCGGCCGGCTACAAGCGCGGCGGCGCCCTCCTGCGGCAGGTGCCGGGCCCGGGCGGCACGGTGACGGTCAAGGAGGTCTGGGGCATGAAGCCGGAGCTCGCCAACAAGCACGGCGGCATCGTGCTCGTCGGAGACCACCTCTATGGCTGCGCCGACGATCAGGCCATCCTGTTCTGCGCCCCGCTGCTCACGGGCGAGATCGTCTGGAAGGAGCGGGGCAGCGGCAGGAACTCGGTGGCCCTCGCGGCCGCCGACGGCCACCTCTACGCCAGGTTCGCCGACGGCACGCTCGCGCTCGTGCCGGCCGACCCCGCGGGCTACCGCGAGGTCTCGTCGTTCAAGATCCCCGGCAGCGGCGACCGGCCGAGCTGGTCGCATCCCGTGATCGCCGACGGCCGGCTCTATCTCCGCGAGGGAGACGGGATCCTCTGCTACGACGTGCGGGCGAAGTGATCCGGTCGCGACTCGCGCCGGCAGGGCCCGCGCTGGCCGCGGGCCTCCGCCCTCAAGGGCGGCCCGCGATCGTTCAGTCGCAGCACTCGGCGACGGTCTTGTAGGCCAGGCCGCCGACGATGCCGCCCACGATCGGCGCCACCCAGAAGAGCCACAGTTCCCTGAGCGGCCAGCCCTCGCCGCAGACCTGCGCCATCACCGCCGTCGCCGTGCTCCGCGCGGGATTCAACGAGCCGTTGGTGGCCGGGATGCTGACGAGGAGCGCGAGCACGAGGCAGAGGCCGATCGCGATCGGGGCGATGACGCCCGCCCCGCGCTTGTCGGTGGCACCGTGGATCACGAACACGAACAACGCCGTGACCACAGCCTCGACGATGAAGCCGCCCTGCCAGGGAAGCTTTATCGCCGAGTGCTCGCCCACGCCGTTGGAGGCCCCCGCGAAGGCCGCGGCGGCCTCGAATCCCGCGACGCCGCGGGCCGCGAGGTAGAAGACTCCGGCCGCCGCCAGGCCGCCCACCACCTGGGCCACGACGTAGCCGATCGCGTCCTTGGCGGGGAACCGCCCGCTGCCGACGAGCGAGATCGTGACGGCGGGATTGAGGTGGCAGCCGGAGACGTGGCCGATCGCCGCGGCCATGCTGAGGACGGACAGGCCCACCGCGAGCGCCACGCCCAGCCACCCGATGCCGACGTCCGGTTGGCCGGCGGCCCACACGGCGCTGCCGAGCACCGCCAACACGAGCCAGAACGTCCCGATCGCCTCCGCCAGCAGCTTGCCCATGATTCGTGTCTCCCAAATGGAATGGTGAGTGGCCCGGGCGGGCGCGGCCGCAGCCGCCGTTCCCCGCACGGCTGCAAACGCTACGCCTCCGCGGCGGCCGGGGTCAATCGCAGAAGCCGAGGAGCACGGCCACCCGGGGCCCGAATATCACGATCCCCACGAGGATCGCCGTGCCCACGGCCACGAGCACGCCGGCGCTCGCCGCGTCGAGGGCGTCGCGGATGCCGGGATCCGGGTAGCGGCCGACGGCCCGCGCGAGGTCCTCGAGCGACGTGTTGAAGACCTCCGCGGCGAGCACGCCGCCGATCGCCATGACCACCAGGCACCATTCGCCGGACGAGAGCCCGTGCTCGGTGGCGAGGCCGAACCAGGCGCCGGCCGCGACCGCCAGGGCCGCCACGGGCAGATGGGCCGCGAAGCTCGACTGCGTCGAGACCGCGTGGAAGAGCCCGCGAAACGCGTCGGCGAATTTTCCGAGCCAGCTGCGCGGCGGAGGAGGCACGGCGGGCTCCGGTGCCGGCGCGACCGGCCGCCGTGCCGGCGCCGCGACGGCGACGCGACCGCGGAGTCTACGCCTGCCCGCCCGCGCACGGCAACGCGGCACGGGGGCGGGTGACGCGGGGGCTCATCCCCTCGCTGGCGCTCAGGGCTTCCTGACGAAGCGGCCAAGAAGCCCGGAGCGCGAGCGATGGGATCATGCGTGTGGCATCCGGCATACTCTGGTGATGATGTCCGCTTCGCCACCGTCGGATCCCGATCCCCTCGCGCCCCGCGTCCACCACGAGCCGCTCGCCGACCGCCGCGTGTTCGTGGCGCCCGGCCGCGCCCACCGGCCGGACGACGCCGCGCTCGGGGCCGAGGCCGGCGACCCGCGGACGTGGTGCCCGTTCTGCGCCGGCAACGAGTCGCGGACGCCCACCGCCAGCCTCCGCGTGCCCGCCGACGAGTCGCTCCCCTGGCGGGCGCGGATCGTGCCCAACCGCTATCCGGTCGCGGTGGACGTCGGCGGCGTGCCGGACGACGCCGTGGCGTGCCGCGCCGCCCATGGCGTCCACGACGTCGTCGTCGAGTCGGCCGCGCACGAGCGGTCGGTGCTCGACGTCGCGCCGGACGCGTGGCGCGACGTCTGGGACCTCGTCCGCCGCCGCCTCGCCGACCTCTCCGGCCGCGGCGACCTGGCCTGGGCCGGCGTGTTCAAGAACTCAGGGCCGCTCGCCGGCGCGTCGCTCGAGCACCTCCACAGCCAGCTCGTGGGCCTCGATCTCGTGCCGCCGGCGGTCGCGGCGGAACTCGCCGCCGCCGCGGCGGCCTCCGATCCCTTTGGCGACCTGCTCGCGGCCGCCCGCCGCGAGGGAAGGATCGTCCGCGAGGCGGGCAACCTCGTGGCCCTCGTGCCCAACGCGCCCCGGCAGCCGCTCGAGACCTGGGTCGTGCCGACGGACGCCGAGGCCTTCTTCCACGCCACGCGACCGGGGCGCGTCGCGGCCCTGGCCGACCTCACGCGGTGGTTCGTCGCGCGGCTCGCGGCACTCGCCCCCGACGCGGACTACAACTGGTGGCTCCACCAGTTTCCATTCCGCGGACACGAGTCGCTCGCCGCCCGCTGGCGGTGGCACCTCGAGATCCTGCCGCGTATCACGCCGCTCGCCGGTTTCGAGCTCGCGACCGGCTGCCACATCTCCGTGATGGCGCCCCGGGACGCGGCGCGGCTGCTCCGCGACGGGTGACCGGGCGGGATGATCGGGACGGACACGGGGCTCATCCGCCCGCGAGGGCCATCCAGTCGATCGCCGGCTCGACCCGCGCGGCACCGTGGGCGAGGACGCCGACCGGGATGCGTGACAAACGCGCGCGGAGCACGTCGAGCCCCGACCGCAGGATCGCCGCGTCGCCGGTCGGATCACCCGGTTCGCCCCGCGGCGGCGCGGTCTGCGAGACGACGACCGCCGCCACGTGAAGACCCTCGGCGCAGGCGGCGCGGACGGCCATGAGCGTGCGGCCGACGAGCCCGAGCCGCGCGGCGTCCACGAGCACCAGCGGCAGGCCGAACTCCCGGACCAGGTCGGCGACGAGCGTCCGCGGGCCGACCGGCGAGAACAATCCGCCCGCCCCCTCGACGACGACGAGGTCGCTCGCGGCCCGCCAGGGCTCGATGCCGCGCCGCAGGAGATCCTCGTCGATCGCACGGCCCTCGGCCCGCGCCGCATCCACCGGCGCGAGCGCCGCGGCGAAGGATTGCGGGCACACGACCGCGCGCGAGAGCGGCCGGCCCGCCGCCTGCCACAGCCGGTCCGCGTCGCCGCCCGGGCCTCGCGCCCCGCTGGCGACCGGCTTGTAGATCCCCACCCTCGCACCCATGCCGGCGAGATCCGCGACCGCCGTCGCCGCCGCCGCCGTCTTGCCGACGTCGGTGTCGGTGCCGGCGAAGAACAGGCCTTTGCCTGTGAGCCTGCCGTTGAGCGCGGTCATGGGTGCGACAATGGTGCGGAAAAACCTGGCGGTCGTTGCCTCGCCCGCGAAAGCGTTCTACACTGGAGATGTCGTTGAGAATCAGTCTCAACAACGCCCGTTCACCTCCTTCCGGTGCTCGCATGGCTGTCGCGACCCGTGCGTCGATCGAGCGGCTCGAAGGCCTCGCCGTGGGCGCGGCCGGCCGCGTCGCCGACGTGCTGGGGTCCGACGCCACGTCGCTGCGGCTGCTCGAGATGGGGATCACGCCGGGCGCGACGATCCGCGTGATCGGCCGGGCGCCGCTCGGCGATCCGCTCGAACTCGAGCTTCGCGGCTACCGGCTCTCGATCCGCCGGGCCGAGGCCGCCCGCGTCACGCTCGAGCCGCGGTAGTCCGCCGGAGCGCGATTCCACGCGTCGCCGATGCCCGAAAATCCCGCCGGCAGCGATCTCCTCACCGCCGTCCTCCTCGGCAATCCCAACACCGGCAAGAGCACGCTCTTCTCGGCGCTCGCCGGCATCCCCACGCGGGTCGGCAACTATCCCGGCGTCACGGTCGAGGAGAAGGTGGGCCGGTTCACGCACGCCGGCCGGGCGATCGACCTCGTGGATCTGCCGGGCACCTACAGTTTCGCACCGCAGAGCCCCGACGAGCGGGTGGCGATCGACGTCCTCCACGGCCGGCTCCCGGGCGTGGCCGCGCCCGACTGCGTGATCGTCGTGGCCGACGCGACGAACCCGGAGCGGAACTGCTACCTCGCGAGCCTGTCCCTCGAGCTCGGCCGGCCCGTCGTCGTGGCCCTCACGCTCTCCGACGTGGCGGCGTCGAAGGGCATCGCCATCGATGCGGCCGCCCTCGCCCGCCGCCTGGGCTGCCCCGTCGTGCCCGTGGCGGCGCCGACGGGCGCCGGCCTGGCCGCGCTTCGCGACGCGATCGTCACCGCCGCCGCGGAGCCGCCGCCGCCGCGGCCCGACCTCGCACCCCACCTGGCCCGCGGCGCCGGCCACGGGCGGGCCGAGCGGGAGGCGATCGCCCGCTACGCCTGGGTCGAGGCCCAGCTCGACGGGATCGTGAGCCGGCGGCAGACGACGGCCCGGACGCTCGACGAGCGGATCGATGCGCTGCTCACCCACCGCGTCTGGGGCACGCTCTCGTTCGTCGCCGTGATGCTCGCGCTCTTCACGTCGATCTTCGTGCTGGCGGCGCCGCTGATGGACCTCATCTCCGCGGGCGTGGACGCCGTCGCCGCGGCCGTCGAGTCGGCGCTCCCCGAGGGGGCGATCCGGTCGCTCCTCGTGGACGGCGTGATCGCCGGCGTCGGGGGCGTCGTCGTGTTCCTGCCGCAGATCGCCCTGCTCTTCCTGTTCGTGGCCGTGCTCGAGGGCTGCGGCTATCTCGCGCGGGCGGCCTACCTCATGGACCGGCTGCTCGTCGGCGCCGGGCTCTCCGGCAAGTCCTTCATCCCCCTGCTTTCGAGCTTCGCCTGCGCGATCCCCGGCATCATGGCGACGCGGACGATCGAGAACCGCCGCGACCGGCTGCTGACGATCCTCGTCGCGCCGCTCATGAGCTGCTCGGCCCGCCTCCCGGTCTACCTGCTCTTCTGCGGCGCCTTCGTGCCCGACGTCGCGGTCGGGCTCTCCTGGATCCGCCTGCCGGCGGTCGTGCTCGTCTGCATGTACGCGGTCGGGGTGATCGTCGCCGCCGCCGTGGCGTTCGTGCTCTCGCGGACGCTGTTCCGCGGGCCGCCGCAGCCGTTCGTGATGGAGCTGCCCGGCTGGCGGTGGCCGCGGCCCGCCGTGGTGCTCGAGCGGGTCCGCGAGGCGTCGCTGTCGTTCCTCAAAAACGCCGGCACGCTCATCGTGGCGATGAGCATCGTGCTCTGGGCGCTGGGCACGTACCCGAAGCCCGTGCTGCCCGAGGGCCACGGCATGACGGAGGCGGAGATCGCCGGCGAGGCCCTGCGGCAGAGCGTCCTGGGCCGGGCCGGCCGGGCGATCGAGCCGGTCGTGAAGCCCCTGGGCTGGGACTGGCGGCTGGGCTGCGCCGCAATCGCGAGCTTTCCGGCCCGCGAGGTCGTCCTCGGCACGCTCGGCGTGATCTACAACCTGGGCGACGTGGACGTGGGGGGCAATGAGGGAGCCTCGCTGCTCGCCCGCCGGCTCCAGGCGGCCACCTGGGACGGCATCGACCGGAAGGTGTTCACGCTGCCGGTGGCGCTCTCGATCATGGTGTTCTTCGCGCTGTGCGCGCAGTGCATGAGCACGCTCGTCGTCATCGGCCGCGAGACCGGCAGCCGCCTCTGGCCGCTGGTCACCTTCTCCTACATGACCGCCCTGGCCTGGCTCGCGGCCTTCGCCACATTCCAGGTTGGCACCGCCCTCGGCTGGTGACATGCAGGACGTGATCGCGATCGCCGTCGCGGTGGCCGCGGGACTGTGGCTCGTGCGGACTCTGTGGGGCCAACTGGCCGCCCCGTCGTGCGGCAAGGCCGACGCCCCGCCCGGCGCCGACGGCTTCGTGCCGCTCGGCGACCTCGCCGGCGCAAAGAAATCGGGGCGGCCCTGAGGCCGCCCCGACTCCTGTGCGGTGATGATTCTCGCCGCCGAGGCGGCTCGAATCATCAATACATGTCGTGGTCGCCGCCGTGGCCGGCGCCGCCCTTGCCCTTCGTCTCCTTGGGCTTCTCGGCGATCAGGGCGTCGCTCGTCAAGAGGAGCGTGGAGACGCTCGTGGCGTTCT
>JBJTPA010000013.1:0-3791 GCA_046074885.1 Planctomycetaceae bacterium | reverse complement strand
TCGCGACTGGATTCCGGCCCGTGGATCCACCGCACAATCCGGTTGCGAGGCAACCGGACCACGGGTCGGATCACGCGTGAGGATCACGTATGAGCCGGTATTACACGCCCGGCCACGTCACCGTATGCTGTCCGCCATGCGACTCGATCCCGCCACCTCGCTGCTCGCCGTGATCGACGTCCAGGAGCGGCTCCTCGCCGCGCTGCCGGAGGCCGACCGCGTGGTGTCGCGGTGCGCGCGGCTCGCCGAGGCGGCGCGCCTGCTCGGCGTGCGGGCGACGCTCACCGAGCAGTATCCGCAGGGCCTCGGATCCACGCCCCGCGACCTCGCGGCGAAGCTGCCCGCCGCGGCGCCGAAGATGGCGTTCAGCTGCTGCGGCTGCGGCGGCTTCGACGCGGCGCTCGCGGCCGACGTGTCGGGCGTCGTGATCGCCGGCCTCGAGACGCACGTCTGCGTCGCGCAGACGGCGCTCGACCTGCTCGCCCGCGGTCTGGCCGTGTTCGTGGCCGTCGATGCGGTCGCCTCGCGGCACGCGATCGACCACGAGATCGCCCTCCGACGGCTCGAGGGGGCCGGCGCCGTGCTCACGACGAGCGAGGCCGTGCTCTTCGAGTGGTGCCGCTCGGCCGACCACCCGCGGTTCAAGGACGTGCGGACGCTGGTGCTGGATCGCCCCCGCTGACGGGCACCGGCGGCTCGGCCGGCGGGGCTGCGAGGTCCACGCCCCCGTCGAGCGCTTCGCGGGCGACGAGGTCGCGGAGCCGGGCCACCTTCACGGCGGCCGACGGCTCGCCCGGCCGTTCGCGTCCCGGCGCGAAGCCGAAGCGAATCACCCTGCCGCCGTCGCCGACGAGATCCCAGGAGATCCCCGCCGCCGTGCCCGCAGGCCGCAGGTCGCGGACGCCGAGCCGCGGCCACTCCGGGCCGATCGCCGCCGCCAGCGCGGCCCCCTCGACCACGAGCGGGTCGAGCCACCGCGTGCCGGCGGTGCCCTGCGGCGTGGACTGGACGTGGCCGATCGTCGGATATGCGGACGCCGACTCGGGCGTGAAGTCGTCGCTGGGGAGCAGCGTCCCCTCCGCATCGACGGCGTAGAGGCCGCCCTTCACACGCACCATCGCGACCGGCTCGCGGCAGCGGATCTCGACCGTCGCGGCGGCCGGCGACCGCACCGCCACCCCGACCACCTCGCGGACCCACGGGTGCCGGGCGAAGGCGCGGCGCAGCCGCTCGGTCAGGGCCGGGTCGTCGAGCGGCAGGCCGGCGTCGAGGCTTGCGTCGCGGAGCGCCTCGGCGCGGACGTCGCCGCGGACCCAGGCCGCCGTGCCGCGCACCTCGATGGCGTCGGGGAACAGCACCGCGTCCGGATGCGCCTGCACGTCGGCGGCGTGGCGGTGCCAGGCGTACCAGCCCGCGGCGGCCGCCGCTGCCACCACCGCGACGGCGCCGAGGCCGGCCCGGCGCGCCACGAGGAAGTCGCTCAGCGTGGCGACCGCCGCGCGATCGGCGGCCGGCGGCGGTCGACGGATGGGTGCGTTCATCGGGCGGGAGCCGG
Source organism: Planctomycetaceae bacterium (assembly GCA_046074885.1). Classification (GTDB taxonomy): domain Bacteria; phylum Planctomycetota; class Planctomycetia; order Pirellulales; family UBA1268; genus QWPN01. The sequence continues at coordinate 2,236 of JBJTPA010000013.1, read as the reverse complement.
CTTGGTCACCAGACCTCGATCTGGGTCGCGAGCTCGACGCCGAGCGCGTCGCGGACCCGCGCCCGCACCTGCTCCACGAGAGCCCGCACGTCGTCGCTCGTGCACGCGGCGTCGGCCACGACGTAGTTGGCGTGCGGCGAGTGGACCGCCGCGCCCCCCACGCGGACGTCCCGCGCGCCGGCCTGCGCGATCAGCGACTCGGCCGTCGTGCCCAGCGGGTCCTTGAACATCATCGCCACGGCCCGCGTGCCCCCCGGCTGTCCCGACCGTCCCACGATCCACTGCTTCTGCATCCGCTTCGTGAGCAACGCCGGGCTCTCCTCGTCGAGTTCGAGCCGGCAGCCGGTGACGATGCAGTCGTCGAGGTTGCTCCACCGCGCCTCGAAGGCCAGCCGCGAGCGGTCGCGGGTCTCGAGCGAACCGTCGGGCAGCATCACCGTGACCTCGCGGACCCGCTCGCCGATGTCGCCTCCGTGTCCGCCCGCGTTGCCCACGAGTGCCCCGCCGACGGTGCCCGGCACGTCCACGAGCGTCTCCAGCCCCGCGAGGCCCGCCTGCACGGCCGCGGACACGACGTGCACGAGCTTGGCCCCCGCGCCCGCGACGAGCGCGGGCTTCCGCACCTCGATGCCGCAGAAGGCCGGGGCCGACAGCCGCAGCACCATCCCGGCGAAGCCGCCGCCCGGGGCGAGCACGTTGGAGCCGCCGCCGATCATGCGGATCGGCATGCCGCGCTCCCGGCACCGCACGACGACGCGTCGGAGCGCCTCGACGTCCACCGGCTCACAGAAGAACGCCGCCGCACCGCCGAGGCCGAGCCAGGTGTGCCGCGCGAGCGGCTCGCCGCGCGACACCGCCACGCCGAGATCGTCGAAGGGCGTGGCCGCGAAGTCGGTTCCGGAATCGGTGTGCTGGCTCTTGCCCATCGTCGTTGTGCCTCGGTGCGTCGACCGGAATTGTGACCGATCGACGCGGGCGGCGTCCATCCGGCCGCTCGCTACGCGGCCCGGTGGCCCGCCGGTGCGAGCCCACGGAACGGGTGCGCGAGCCGCAGCCAGCCGTCGACGACGGCCGCGATGTCGTGCCCCTCGCCATCCCGCCCCCGCCGGCGCGGTTTGCCGCCGAGCACCAGCAGGCAATCGTCGCGGCCGAGCCCGTCGAGGAGCCGATCGATCCGCGCGTAGGCCGCGAGGCCGGCCGGGCCGACGGTCTCGTCCATCATGCCCGCGGGCACGACCACCAGTTCGTCACACCGCGCCGCGATCCGCCGACCGGCCGACCGGCCGCCCTGATCCGCGATGGCCGCAGCCTCCGCGACGACGGCCAGCCTGCCGCCGGTCAGCCGCCGGAGCGCACCGAGCGTCGCCTCCATGCCGGGCCGACTGCCGGCGCGGTCGAGAAACGCGGCGAAGTCCTGCCCGCGATCGAGCCGTTCCACGCGCCCGGCGACGGCGCCCGCCGCCTCGATGCCCCGGGCGGCCACGTGCAGCGGCACGCCGTAGCGCATGCCGATCGCGGCAGCGACCGCGGCGTCGCGCGCGAACGACGGCACGGGCGTGTCGACCGTCACGGGCACGGACTGCCCGGCCGCCGCCAGCAGGAACGCCTGGCCGCCGAGACCACGGTCCAGTCGCCGCGCCGTCACGTCGCCGGCCCGGCCGACGGTGAGGCAGGTGCGATCCGATTCGTGTGCCGCGGCGTGGCAGAGCAGACGGTCGAGCCCGCGCGTGCCCGCGATGAGGCAGCCTCCCGGCCGCAGCGCATCGAGGACGCGGCGCCGCAGACGCCGGGTTGCCATCCGCGCCGAACCGGGCGCGATGACGTTCGTGATGGCCACCGTGTCGCAGGCGACGCCGGCGAGCGCGTGGGCGGCGAGCATGCGGTCCGAAGTCTCGACGATGGCGAGGCGGCAGCGTCTCACGGCGAACCGCTCGAGCCAGGCTGCCAGCACGTCCGGCCGCTCGTGGTCACAGCATTCAGTCGCCGTGGCGTCGGCGTCCAGGCAGCCCAGGTCGGAAATCACGCCCACCCGCAGGCCAGCCTCCGCCAGTACGGCGGCGGCCAGCCAGGACGTCGTCGTCTTGCCGACGGTGCCGGCCACGGCGATCACCTTCAAGGCGTGGCTTGGGTCGCCTGCGAGCGCGTGCCGCAGCCGCGCGAACGCCCAGTTGGAATCGGGCACGAGGCACAGTGGCGCGCCGGCCGTCGGCACGAACCGCTCGGCGACGACGCCCGC
>JBJTPA010000012.1:0-9511 GCA_046074885.1 Planctomycetaceae bacterium | reverse complement strand
CCGCGCGGCGGCTGCGGGCCATCGACGCCACCTGCCCGCTGGTCACGAAGGTGCACCTCGAGGCGATCAAATACGCGAAGTCGGGGCACCGCATCGTGCTCATCGGCCACGAGGGGCACGACGAGGTGATCGGCACGATCGGCCAGGCGCCCGACGCGTTCACGCTCGTGGAGACGCCGGAGGACGTGGACTCGCTGCCGTTCGGCCCCGCCGACAAGCTCGCCTACCTCACGCAGACCACGCTCTCGGTGGACGACGCGTCGCGGATCATCGCCCGGCTCAAGAAGCGGTTCCCGCACATCGTCGGCCCGCCGAAGGACGACATCTGCTACGCCACGCAGAACCGCCAGGAGGCCGTGTGGATCCTCGCCGACGGAGCCGACGTGGTGCTCGTGGTCGGCAGCCAGAACAGCTCGAACAGCCAGCGGCTCGCCGAGCTCGGCCGCGAGCACGGCATCCGCGCCCACCTCATCGACGGCCCCCACGAGATCGACCCGGCGTGGTTCCGCGGCGACGAGACGGTCGTGGTGACCGCGGGGGCGAGCGCGCCGGAGAGCGTCGTGCGGGAGTGCCTCGCCTGGCTCCGCGACCGCTACGGCGCGACCGTGGAGGAGCGGACGATCCGCGAGGAGGACGTCTACTTCCCGCTGCCGAAGGAACTGCGGGCGGCGGCGTCGGCCGTCCGGCTGCCGCTGGCCTGAGCGGCGGCGGCGATCACTCCTCCGGGATCGCCTCCTCGGCCACGGGCCCGCGCCCCGCGTCGATGACGACCGCGATGGGATCGACCGTGAACCAGCGGGAAAAGAGGTCGAAGTCGGCCGTGTCGGGCCAATCGGCCTCGACGGACTGCCACGCGGCGAGCTCGCGGCGGAAGATCTCCTCGAACAGGTCCTCGACGACCTCGTCGAGTTCCTCGGGGTGGTGGCACGCGGGGATCAGGTAGACGGCCCGGTCGCGGAGACGCTCGAGCTCGGCGATCCGCTCGGCCGACACACCGGTCGTCTTGAGCCAGCCGATGAACGCGGGCTCGTGGCCGACGACCACGGCACTGCGGTTGAGCATGGGTGCGATCCCGCGGGCCACGGCCTGCTGCCGAAACCAGCCGCCGCGTCCACTGCCACCGGCGGCGGAATGCTACGCGCGAGACGCCCCGTGGGGCAAACCGCCTGGGAATGACCTCAAGGCGGGCAGGTCACGCCCTCGAGCCCAAGCCGCTCGGCTTCGGGCCGGTACGAGTTCGCTCGCTGGCGGCGAAGCGCCGCATCGCTCGCGATCCTCGTCCCGAGCCCCCGCCTTCGCTCCCATGAGCGAACTGAGGAAGTGAGGGGCTGCCGATAGCCCTGAGAGCCGGCCTGTGCTGGCAAGCGCAGCCAGGATGGCGCAGCGCGGACAGCACGGAGCGAGTGAAGGGCAGGATGCCCTTCGCGAGCGTCCGGCGACGGGGCATCGGCAGTCCCGAACGGCGCCCGCCACGCCGCGCACTCGCTCGTCAATGCGTGAGCTTCTTGTACCGAAAGCGGTGCGGCTCGTCGGCGGCGATCCCGAGCCGCTCCTTGCGGCTCCGCTCGTAGACCTCGAAGTTGCCCTCGCAGACGTGGACGTAGCCGTCCCCCTCGAAGGCGATGATGTGGGTGGCGAGCCGGTCGAGGAACCAGCGGTCGTGCGTGATCACCACGACGCTGCCCGCGAAGCTCGTGATCCCCTCCTCGAGCGAGCGCAGCGTGTCCACGTCGAGGTCGTTCGTGGGCTCGTCGAGGAGCAGGAGGTTGGCGCCGCCCCGCAGGAGCTTCGCGAGGTGCACGCGGTTCCGCTCGCCGCCCGAGAGCGTGCCGACCTTCTTCTGCTGGTCGGGCCCCTTGAAGTTGAACTTCGCCACGTAGCTGCGGGCGTTCACGGTCCGCTTGCCGAGCTCGATCGTGTCGTGGCCGCCGGAGATCTCCTCGAACACGCTCTTGGCCGGGTCGAGGGCGTCGCGGTTCTGGTCCACGTAGCCGATGTCCACCGTGGCCCCGACCTTGACCGTTCCCGAGTCGGGCTTCTCGGCCCCCACGAGCATGCGGAAGAGCGTGGTCTTGCCGGCGCCGTTGGGCCCGATGATCCCCACGATGCCGCCGGGGGGCAGCCGGAACGAGAGGTTCTCGAACAGGAGCTTGTCGCCGAAGGCCTTCGAGATGTTCTCGACGTCGATCACCTGGTCGCCGAGCGGCCGGCTGGCCGGAATGAAGATCTCGACCTCCGAGTCGCGGACGGCCGCCTGCTCGGCGGCGAGCTTCTCGTAGGCCGCCATGCGGGCCTTGCTCTTGGCCTGCCGGGCCTTGGGCGACATCCGCACCCACTCGAGCTCCTTGTCGAGCGTCTTCTGGCGGGCGCTCGCCTGCTTCTCCTCCATCTCGAGCCGGGCCTTCTTCTGCTCGAGCCACGACGAGTAGTTGCCCTCGAAGGGGATGCCGCGGCCGTGGTCCACCTCGAGGATCCACTTGGCGACGTTGTCGAGGAAGTAGCGGTCGTGCGTGACGGCCACGACGGTCCCCGTGTACTCGGCGAGGTGCCGCTCGAGCCAGTTGACGCTCTCGGCGTCGAGATGGTTCGTCGGCTCGTCGAGGAGCAGGAGGTCGGGCTTCTCGAGGAGCAGCCGGCAGAGGGCGATCCGCCGCCGCTCGCCGCCGGAGAGGTTCGTGACCGCCCAGTCGCCGGGGGGCAGGTTCATCGCGTCCATCGCGATCTCCACCTGCCGGTCGAGGTCCCAGAGGTTCTTGGCGTCGATCTCGTCCTGCACGGCCGTCTGCTCGGCGAGGAGCTTCTCCATCTCGTCGGGCTCGAGCGGCTCGCCGAGGCGGGCGTTGACCTCGTCGAACCGCCGCAGCACCGCGCGGGAATGGTCCACGGCGACCATGACGTTCTCGAACACGGTCTTCGCCGAATCGAGCTTCGGCTCCTGCTCGAGGTAGCCGACGGTGTAGCCGTCGGCCAGCCGGGCCTCGCCGTCGTAGTCCCTGTCGATGCCCGCCATGATCTTCATGAGCGTGCTCTTGCCCGCGCCGTTGCGGCCGAGGAGGCCGATCTTCGCGCCGGGGTAGAAGGCGAGGTTGATGTTCTTGAGCAGCTCGCGCTGGCCGAACTTCTTGGTCAGGTTCGAGATCTGGAAGATGAAGGCTGCGCCCATGGCGTGCGAATCTGCTCCGGGGAAACGTGGCCGGGCGTCGATCGTAGCAAAAGCCCCGCGAGGCACGGCCGAGCGTTGCAGGGCGGGGCCCCCTGGCCTACGATTTGCGGGTCGAATCCGGTTCCGCCGCGGAGCATTGCACGCCATGGCCGACTACGCGCATCCCGAGGTGCTCGTGTCCACCGAGTGGGTGGCGGAACACCAGTCCGACCCCCAGGTGCGGATCGTCGAGAGCGACGAGGACCGGGCCCTGTACACCATGGGACACGTGCCCGGGGCCGTGGAGATCGACTGGGCGGTGGACCTCCAGGACGCCACCTGCCGCGACTACATCGACCGGGCCGCCTTCGAGCGGCTCTGCGCCTCCAAGGGTATCTCCAACGACACGACCGTGGTCTTCTACGGCGACAAGAACAACTGGTGGGCCTGCTACGCCTTCTGGGTGTTCAGGCTCTACGGCCACAAGGACTGCCGGATCATGAACGGCGGCCGGAAACGCTGGGAGCTCGACGGCCGCCCCTGGTCCACAGACCGGGTGGACCCGCCGCGGGCCAGCTACACCGCCCCTGAGCAGGACGGCTCGATCCGGGCCCTCCGCGACGAGGTGCTGAAGCACTGCAAGGCGGGGAAGCAGCTCCTCGACGTCCGCAGCCCCGAGGAGTATCGCGGCGAGCGGATGCACATGCCCGACTACCCCAACGAGGGCGCCGTCCGCGGCGGCCACATCCCCGGGGCCCACAACGTCCCCTGGCCGCTCAACTGCAACGACGACGGCACGTTCAAGCCCGTGAAGGAGCTCGAGAAGCTCTACATCAAGGAGCTGAAGCTGAAGCGCCGGTCGCCCACGATCGCCTACTGCCGGATCGGCGAGCGGTCGAGCCTGTCGTGGTTCGTGCTCACGTATCTCCTCGGCTTCGCGAACGTCAAGAACTACGACGGCTCGTGGCTCGAGTGGGGCAACTGCGTCCGCGTGCCGATCGTGAAGGGGGCCGCGCCGGGCGGGCCGGCCGCGCCGGCTTCCTCGTCCCCCGCGGTGCATGCCTGACCGCATGGAGAGCGCGACCGCGGCCCTCGACGCGATCGTCGGCGAGTTCGCCGACTTGGACGCGCGCGAGAAACTCGAACTGCTCGTGGACTACGCGAAGGGCCTGCCGCCGCTCGCGCCGGAGTACCAGGCCCGCAAGGCCACCGAGGACCGCCGCGTCCACGAGTGCCAGACGCCGGTCTTCCTCTGGACGGAGTCCGACGGCGGCCGGGCCCGCCTCGTCGCCGAGGTCGCTCCCGAGGCACCGACCGTCAAGGGCTTCGTGGCGATCCTCGCGGACGCGGTGGCGGGCCGGCCGGTGGCGGAGGCGGCAACGCTGCCCGACGACATCCTCGAGCGGATGGGCCTCGCCGACGTGCTCGGCATCCTCCGCTCGCGCGGCCTGCGGGCGATGGTCGCCCGCGTGAAGCGGGGCTTCGCAGAGCAGGCTGCGACCGGCTGATTTCATCCACCAATCGGGCAAGGAGTGCGGATGTCCCCCGCGGAAAAATTCGTCGCCGGCATCGACCTCGGCGGCACGGCGATCAACTACACGTTCCTCGACGAGCGCGGCCAGTTCCTCATCGACGGGCTGTGCGAGCACCCGGCGCGGAGCGCCGACGGCCCCGACACCTGCCTGGGCCAGATCGAGGCGGGCCTTCGTGCCGCCGCCGAGCAGGCACACGTGCCGATCGGGAAGGTCGTGGCCGTGGGCCTCGACACGCCGGGCCCGGCGAGCGCCGCGGGCGTGCTCAGCCGCAAGGGCTCGGCGAACTTCCTCCACCCGGGCTGGGCGGGCTACGACGTCCGCGGCGGGCTCGAATCCCGGCTCGGCGTTCCCGTGACCTACCTCAACGACGGCAACGCCGCGGCCCTGTGGGGACACGTCTCGATCTTCGGTTCGGAGAACGACGCCCTGAGCGTGTCGGCGATCATCGGCACCGGCCTCGGCGGCGGCGTGGTGAGCGGGGGCCGGGTCATCACCGGTTGCAACGGCTTCGGCGGCGAGCTCGGCCACGTGCTCATCCCGCACGCGGTGATTCCCGGCATCGAGGGCCTCGTGCCGCGGTGCAACTGCGGCCGCACGGGGGACCTCGAGTCGCTCTGCTCTCTCACGGCGATCCGCAACACGCTCCTGCCGCACTTCCTCGCCCGCAACCCGGGCCACCCGCTCGCGGCCGAGCGGGATGCGGGCGAGGCGGCGAAGAAGGTCCGCGGCCTTGCCGACCGGGGTGACGCGATGTGTCGCGGGATCTTCCAGGTGCAGGCGCGGGCGCTCGGCCTGTTCTTCGACGAGATGGTCAACGTCTTCGATCCCGACGCGCTCGTCGTCGGGGGCGGCCTCATGGAGGCCTCCCCCGCCTTCCGCGACTGGTTCCTCGCCGAGGTGCGGGCGGCGATGCCCGTGCAGCGTGAGGAGCAGGCGGCGATTCCGATCCGCGTCATGCCCGCCGGTGACACGGCCGGCGCCCGCGGCGCCGCCCTCGACGCGGCCCGGCTCGTCCGCGAACGCGGCCTGTGAGCCGCCATCCCGGAGTACGGCGCACTCAGCGCGCGGAATCCATCGCATCGGCCGCCGCGGGATTCGCAAGGTAGGCGAGCAGGTCGCGGAGTTCCTCCCGCGTCCGCACGAGCCCCTCGGGCATCGGCGACACCGGCTGCACCACCCGCTCCTCGATCTCGGCCAGGGGGATCGTCACGCGGGACGCATCGGGCAGGATGAGTTCCAGCGACTCGGCCGTCTCACCCGCGGCGAGGCCGGTGATGCTGCGGCCATCCGTCGTGATGACCGTCGTGGCACGGAACAGCGGCGCCACCACCTTGCCCGGCTGGAGCACCGACTCGGCGAGGTAGGCCAGCGTGAACCGCCTGCCGGCCGCGGCCAGGCTCGGGCCGCCCGCCACGGGCGACGCGTCGTCCACCGCATGGCACTTCGCGCAGCCCACGCCTCCCGCCCCGAAGAGCTGCCTGCCCCGCGCGGCGTCACCCTTCCGGGCCTCAGCCGCCCAGTCCACGTCGGTGAAGGCCGCCGGGTCCCAGGCCGGCCGGTTCGGGTCGAGGAACTCGCCCGGTTTCGGCGCCGCCGCCGCGATCGCCGCGATCCACTCCGCCTTGCGGCGCTCGAACCCTTCCCGCAGGGCCATGACCTTCGGCTCGCTCCGCGGGTCGGCGAGCAGCCGCAGGAAGGCCGCAGCCTGCAGGCGGATCGACTCGTCGGCGTCGGCGAGCCGCCCGGCCAGGATCTCGAAGAGCCTTTCCTGCTCGGCCGAGTGCGGCGCGGCCTTCCAGTGCTCGGCCGATGTGAACGTGCCGAGCCGGCCGAGCGACCGCAGGTCGATCGTCGCGTCGGCGTATCGCACGACGCAGGAGCGGTCCGCGGCGATCCACGGCGCGAGCGGCAGGTTCTCCGCGGGGGTCGAGACCGGGTCGGGCAGCGTCAGCCGGAAGCCCGCCGCGAGCACAGCGGCCCGCCGCACGAGCGGGTCGGCCGAATCCATCCATGCGGCGAGCCGCTCGGACGGACACCAACGGGCCAGCAGGAGCGTGGCCGCCTGCCGCAGGTAGGTGTCGTCGGAGCGGGCCGGGCCGTCGAGGATCGCGGCCACGACCGAATCGTCGTCACCGAGCCCCGGGGCCCCGAAGCAGGCGAGCACGACGGCGTGCCGCACCTGCGGGCCGGGGTCGGCGGCGAGCAGCGGGAGCAGGTCGCGGACCTCACCGGGGAACCGCTCGGCGAGGCACCGCACCGCCTGCAGGCGGATCGAGGGCACCGTGTCGTCGAGCACCTTCACGAGCCGGTCACGGGCGGTCGACGCGTCGGCCCGCAGGCCCACGAGCCAGAGCAGGTGCTCGCGATCGTACGACCTCGTCACCGCCGAACCGTCCCAGCGGCCCACGAACTCCGACGCCGGCACGTCCCGCCGCAGCAATTCCTCGTGGGCCTCCTTCCGCCGCGACCACGAGGGATCCGCCAGTTCCGCGAACAGCCGGTCGAGGCCCGCGGCCGGCGCGTCGTAGGCCGCGAACGGGCGGGCGGCGGGATCCGCGGCCGTCGTGACCATGACGAGGTCGCTCCGGTAGACCGGCGAGTCCTCGTTGTGCTCCATGTGGCACACCGTGGCGAATACACGGCCGCCGCGGCCCACGGTCACGTTCACGGGCCTGGCCACTCCGCCGCCCGCGAGCAACTCGCCCTCCCGGCAGCGGAACGACGCGCCCGCGTGCTCGAGCGGGTAGAAGGCCACCTGCCGCGTACACCAGCGGGCCACGAGCAGCGAGTTGCGGTATTGTTCGGGCAGGAATGCGTCGTCGTAAAAGGCCTGGCCGACGGGCACGAACCGGCCGAGCGCGGGGTTCATCGTGGCCAGGAGGTCGAGCCGCTCGGGCGTCTTGTCGGGCGACCAACCGCGGGGCCAGGAGAACCACGCCCGGGGCGTGACGTGGAGCAGCCGGCCCGGCACGTAGTCGGCTGGCTGCGACTCGTGGTCGTTGTCGGCCGTGAACAGGTTCCAGTCGCGGTCGAAGGCGAGGCCGCAGTCGTTCCGCAGGCCGCCGGCCACGACCCGCAGGCCGCTGCCGTCGGGCCGGCAGCGGAGCACGGCGCCCACGCCCGTGTAGGGCATCCGCTCCCAAGCGTCGGCCGCGGGGCTCGCCGACGTGTCGCCCGGACGGCGGCCGAAGAACGTCCAATGGCCGAGGTGGTCGGCCCGCTTGAAGTCGCCGTAATACCAGAGCGGATCCCCCACGCCGACGTAGAGGTCGCCCTCGGGCCCGAGGGTCATGCCGTGGAAACACTGGTGCGTGTGGCCACGCGGCACGCCCCAGACGAGCCGCCGCACCTCGAGGCCCTCGCGCTTCACCCGGCCCCCGGGGATCACGTAGAGCGCGCTCACCGTGAGCACGTACAGGTCGTCGCCGCGGATCTCGATGTCGTGCACCCAGGTGTCGTCGGGAAACCTCACGAGCTCGCGCCGCGGGGCGTAGCCGCCGGAGGCGTCGGGCTCGAGGACGAAGACCGCCGTCCGGCCCCCGACGAAGATCCGTCCCGTCGTATCGACGCGGACCCCGAGGAAGGACTCCGTGGGCGCCGAATCGATCACCACGGCCTTCAGGCCGGGATCGGGCGTCGTGACGTCGGCGGCCGGGCCGGCGGCATGGACGGCGGCCGCGACGCCCAACCAGGCCAACGGTGCGAACAGGCGGCGGCGCATCCGGGCGGTGTTCATGCCGCCGAATTGTAGACCGCGAACGGGCCGCGAACGTGGGCTGTGAAGTGCCCCGGAGCAGGCCGGTAACTCGCCCAACCGGCTCGGGGATGGGCACCTCCGAGCCTTCCGCCGTGGTCCGGTCGCCTCGCGACCGGAATGTGCGGCGGCAACCCGGCACCCCAGTTGCGAGGCAACTGGGCCACTGTCAGCCCGCGCGGTCGAGGATCGGCAGCGCGGGCAGGCCGTTCACGCCCGACAGCGGCTCGGGGCAGGGCAGGGGGGCGTCGTTCCCGGCGGGCCGCCCGCGTGGCGGACCGAGGATCATGAGCCGGGCCGTCGCCAGCAGGCCGCCGAGCGAGCCGAACGTGGCCTCGACCGCGGCAGGCTCGTAGCCGCAGTGCACCATGCAGTTGGCGCACTTCGGGTTGCCGCTCGCGCGGCCGTAGCGATCCCAGTCGGTCTGTTCCATCAACTCGCGGAACGTCTGAGCGTGCCCCTCGTCGAGGAGGTAGCAGGGCCGCTGCCAGCCGAAGAGGTTGTAGGTGGGCGTGCCCCACGGGCGGCACTCCAGGTCCCACTCGCCTTTCAGGAACTCGAGGAACACCGGCGACTGGTTGAACTTCCAACGGCGCGGCGCGGCGGCCAGCAGCCGCCGAAAGAGGTCCTGGCTGCGACGCCGCGGCAGGAAGTGGTCCTGGTCGGGGGCCTTCGCGTAGGGATAGCCCGGCGAGATCATCATCCCCTCGACGCCGAGGCCCATGACCTCGTCGAAGAACCTACGGTGGCGCACCGGGTCGGCGTCGGTGAACAGCGTCGAGTTCGTGGTCACGCGGAAGCCCGCCCGTCGGGCGGCGCGGATCGCGGACACGGCGACGTCGTAGACACCCTCCCGGCAGACGGCGTGGTCGTGCTCCTCGCGCGGGCCGTCGAGGTGCACGGAGAACGCGAGGTAGGGGGACGGCCGGAACCGCGGCAGCATCTCCTCGAGCTTCAGCGCGTTGGTGCACAGGTAGAGGTACTTCCGCCGGGCCACGATGCCCTCGACGACCTCCACGATCCGCGGATGGAGCAGGGGCTCGCCGCCGGGGATCGACACGATCGGCGCCCCGCACTCGT
>JBJTPA010000011.1:0-5519 GCA_046074885.1 Planctomycetaceae bacterium | reverse complement strand
TGTCGCCGCCCACGTACACGACATCGGCCGGCCTGTCGGCTGCCAGGGCCGCGCCCGCGACCGCGAACCAGGATGCCAGGACCACGCCTCGGGCCGCCGTCATGAACATGGTCGTCATGCGAACTTCCTCGGTTTCGGCCGCACTGTAGCAATCCATGCGTGGCCTGTCGTGCTGTTTTCGACACGACGTTCGACGCGGCCGGGTGGCGGAGAGTATCTTCCCGCCGGGAGGTGGCCGTCATCCTCCCCACGTTCCGCCCGACGTCGTCACAGTAAATCCTCCGCGCCATGAACCGCTTCGCGTTGCTCGCCTGCTGCCTTCTGGCTCCCGCCGCCGCGACGGCGGCCGACCGTCCCAACATCCTCGTGATCTGGGGTGACGACATCGGCACTTGGAACGTGAGCCACAACAGCCGCGGCATGATGGGCTACCGCACGCCCAACATCGACCGGATCGCCCGCGAGGGCGTGTCGTTCACCGACTACTACGGGCAGCAGAGTTGCACCGCCGGGCGGGCCGCGTTTCTCGGCGGCAACTGCCCGGTCCGCACGGGAATGACGAAAGTGGGCCTTCCCGGCGCGAAGGAGGGCTGGCAGAAGACCGACTGCACGATCGCCACCGTGCTCAAGGGCCGGGGCTACGCCACCGCGCAGTTCGGCAAGAACCACCAGGGCGACCGCGACGAGCACCTGCCCACGATGCACGGCTTCGACGAGTTCTTCGGCAACCTCTACCACCTGAACGCCGAGGAGGAGCCGGAGCACCGCGACTATCCCGGCGACATGAAGCTCGCGAATGGAAAAACCTTCCGCGAGACCTACGGGCCGCGGGGCGTGCTCGAGTGCAAGGCCGACGGCAAGGGGGGCCAGTCGATCGAGAACACCGGCCCGCTCACGAAGAAGCGGATGGAGACGATCGACGAGGAGACGCTCGCCGCGGCGAAGGACTACATCGAGCGGCAGGTGAAGGCCGGCACGCCGTTCTTCTGCTGGTGGAACGCCACGCGGATGCACTTCCGCACCCACGTGAAGCCGGAGAGCCTCGGGAAGAGCGGCCAGGACGAGTATTCCGACGGCATGGTCGAGCACGACCGCCACGTCGGCGTCTTGCTGGCGGCCCTCGACGAGCTCGGCATCGCGGAGAACACGATCGTGCTGTACTCCACCGACAACGGCCCGCACTACAACACCTGGCCGGACGCCGGAACGACGCCGTTCCGCAGCGAGAAGAACTCCAACTGGGAGGGCGCCTACCGCGTGCCGGCCTTCGTCCGCTGGCCGGGGAAATTCCCCGCGGGCACCACGCTCAACGGGATCGTGTCGCACGAGGACTGGCTGCCCACGTTCGCCGCCGCCGCCGGCGAGCCGGCGATCAAGCAAAAGCTCGCCAACGGGACGTCTGTCAACGGCCGGAAGTACCGCAACTACATCGACGGCTACGATCTCACCGAGTACCTCTCGGGCAAGACCGAGCAGTCGCCGCGCAACGAATTCTTCTACGTCAACGACGACGGCCAGATCGTCGCCATCCGCTACGCCGACTGGAAGACGGTGTTCCTCGAGAATCGCGGCGAGGCCTTCGAGGTCTGGCGGGAGCCGTTCGTCGAGCTGCGCGTGCCGCTGCTCTTCAACCTCCGCCGCGACCCGTTCGAGCGGGCCCAGCACAACGCCACGGTCTACAACGACTGGTTCCTCGACCACGCCTTCGTGGCGGTGCCGCTGCAGCAGCTCGCGGGGCGGTTCCTGATGACGATGAAGGACTATCCGCCGAGCAAGTCGCCGGGCTCCTTCAACCTCGCCAAGATCCAGAAGCAGCTCGAGTCCGCGGCGGGCTCCCGCTGACCGTGGCCCGGTTGCGAGGCAACCGGACCACGGGGCGTATCCCGCGTGAGGATCAAGTGTGAACCGTATGAGGCGGCTCGCACATGAGCCTCGCGCTTCCGCGATCACCTCGTCTCGTGGCCCAGTCGCCTCGCGACTGGAATCCGGTCGGTGGATCGACGGGAAAATCCGGTTGCGAGGCAACCGGACCACGGGGCGTATCCCGCGTGAGGATCAAGTGTGACCCGTATTAGAGATTCGCGGCGAGGCCGTGGTGGAGCGGCAGGCACTCGGCCACGTGCCGCGGCGCCACGAGGCCCTGCGTGAGCAGGAAGCGGCAGTAGCGCGCCGTCGAGACGAAGTTTTCCGGCGCGAGTTGGGCCGCGATCTCGTCCGCCGGGGCGGCCTGTTCCACGAGGGTGCGGAGGGCGGCGTCCACGAGCAGCACCTCGTAGACGCCGACGCGGCCGATCTCCCCCATGCCCCGGCAGGCCTCGCAGCCGGCGCCCTCCACGAGCCTGCCGCGGTCCTCCGCGGCGATCACGCCGGTCTCGACGAGCCTCGCGACGACGGGGGCGTCGGCGGCGGGCCGCGCGCAGGCCGGGCAGACCCGCGGCACGAGCCGCTGGCTCACCACGCACCGCAGCGTGGCGGCGATGAGGTACGGCGGCACCTCGAGCCGCCGCAGTCGCGTGATCGTGTCCACGGCCGACTCGGTGTGGAGCGAGGAGAGCACGAGGTGGCCGGTGGTCGCGGCCTCGACGGCGATGGCCGCCGACTCCGGGTCGCGCATCTCGCCCACGAGGATCACGTCGGGATCCTGACGCAGCACCGCGCGGAGCCCGTGGGCGAAGGTCAGGTCGGCCGCGCGATCGACCTGCACCTGGGCCGCGTAGGGCAGACGGTATTCGACGGGGTCCTCGATCGTGACGATGTTGACGAGCGGATCCACCCGCCAGATCTCGTCGATGCCGGCGTAGAGGGTCGTCGTCTTGCCGGCGCCGGTCGGGCCGGTGACGAGGATCAGGCCGCCGGGGCTCGCGAACACCTCCGCGAGCCGGTCGCAGAGCGGCTGGCTGAGCACGAGATCGTGGAGCCGGCGCCGCCCCTTGCCGTGGTCGAGCAGCCGCAGCACGACCTTCTCGCCCGTCAGGCACGGCATGGTCGCGAGCCGGGCCTCGACCCGCTGGTCGCCCACGACGAGCGTGAAGCGGCCGTCCTGGGGCCGGCGATGCTCGGCGATGTCCACGTCGGCCATCACCTTGAGCCGCGAGACGATGCGGTCGAGGAGCCGGCGGTCGATGCCCTGCTCGACGGGCACGAGGTGGCCGTCGAGACGCACGCGGATGCGGCCCGCCTCCTCGCCGGGCTCGACGTGGAGGTCGCTGGCGCCGTGCTGCACGGCCGTCCGCAGCGCGGTTGCGAGCAGCTCGCCCGTCGCCTCCTCGCCGAGCGTTTGCTCCGCGCCGCCCGCGTCGAGCACCGTGACCGCCGGTGCGAACGTGGTGTCGGCCACCGGCCGCAGCCCGGGGTCGAGGTGCAGGGCCGCGAAGCGGTCGAAGTCCTCCCGGCTGATCGCGGCGACCTCCACGCGTCGGCCGCGGAGCACGTCGGTCACGAACGTGCGGATCCTGGCGTCGTGGGGATCGACGAGGCCGACGACGGCCCGGTCGGGGCCCGCGTCGAGGACGACCGCGCGGCAGTAGCGGGCCACGCGGTCGGGCAGGATGCCCGCGAGGTCGGCGACGCCGGGGTAGTCGTCGAGGTGCAGGAACCTGACGTCGCGGTCGCGGCGCCAGGCCCGCTCGAGGTGGCGGGCGAGCGAGCGGCAGACGGCGATCACGGTCTCCGGCGACTCGGCGGCGAGGGCCGCGAGGTCGCCCCGCGACAGCGCCCAGACTTCGCCGGGCCCGGTGGCCGTGACGGTGGCGGTGCGGCGCGCGTCGGTGAGCAGGGCGACCTCGCCGAAGGAGTCGCCGGGGCCGAGCGTGCCCGCCTCGCGGACGAGGCCGAGCGCCGGGTCGCCGAGCGTGATGCGGAACGTGCCCGAGCGGACGACGAACATCTCGTCGCCCGGGTCGCCGTGCTTCACGACGACCTCACCGGCGGCCACGATTCGCGGCCGGGCCCGCCCGGCGAAGCGTTCGCGGGCCGCGGGGGACAGGTCGGCGAGCAGGCTCCCAGGGGCGACGTCGGTGAGCATGGCGGCATGGGGCCGGCGTGACGGGGCGCCGGCGGTCCGCGCGATGCCCGGGGATCCTACGGCCCTCGGGCACGTGCCGCGACGACACGGCCGCCACGCCGTGGGAACGCGGGCGCCGGGCTCATGGACGCTTCACGAACTTCGCCTCGTCGAGCACCCGCTCGCCGTCCCAGCGGTAGGCGCAGAGGAAGCCGCCGCGGGCCACGCTCCAGTCGAGGCAGGCCACGTTGTCCCGCTGCAGGGTCGGCGCGGGGCCCTTGAGCCAGTAGTGGCCGGTGAACACCGGTTTTGCATCCGCGGGGTAGGGCACCGCCGCGTCGATGACCTCCGCGGGCAGCGGCGCGTCGGGCTCGATCGCCACGTGCTCCATGAGGTAGGTGCCGAGCGTGTGGCCCTCGGGCGGTTCGTACCACTTCACCCGCGCGCGTTTACGGACGTGGCCGTCCTTGTCGCGGTAGGTGATGCCCGGCGGCAGCCGCGTCTCCTTCCCCTTGAGAACCGCCTCGACGGGCTCGAAGAGGTTTCCATGTGGCGCGCAGGCCGCATGGAGAAAATCGTCGTCGATGGGCCCGGCGATCCGGGCCATGCGGTCGTCGTCCCAGCAGGCGTGGACGACGCGGAGGCTGTCGAGGTCGAGCCAGAGGGGGAGCGTGCGGAACCAGTCGAGGTGCGAGGCGAGATCGTCCGCGGAAAGCTGCCGCATCGTCTCGGCGTGCTGGTTCGAGTTGGTCTCGTTGTGCCGCCGCAGGTGCTCGCCGGGCCGTTGCCGGTCGGGCGTGTGGAAGGCGAGGGCGTTGAGTTCGTGGTTGCCCATCACGGCGAGCGCCGCCCCGGCCTCGACCATCGGCCGGACGATCTCCAGGGCCCGGCGGATCTGCGGCCCGCGGTCGATGAAGTCGCCGAGGAACAGCGCCTGCCGGCCGGGATGCCGGTGGGCGCCGTCCCGCCGGGCGTAGCCGAGCCGGTGCAGCAGGGCCTCGAGGGCGTCGGCGTGGCCGTGGATGTCGCCGATCACGTCATACATCGCTCCCAGTGTAGTGTCAGCCGTGCTCGGCCGGTGGGCGTCCGGCCAGCGGCGGAAACAGGTCCGCCGGCTGGGTGTCGGCCAGGTGCTCGTGCGCGTCCGCGGTCAGCCCGAACAGCGCGGGCCAGAAGTCGTCGTACACCCGATCCCTGCCGCCGAGGCACCAGCACGACGACGAGAACAGCTGGTCCCACTGCTCCATCCTCGCCCGGCTGTCGGACGCGCCCACGCGGGTGGCCCAGTAGCGGAGCCGTTCGGCGGCCAGCCGCTCGAGGTGCGACCGCAGGTCGGCGTTGAACCGCTCGTCCCGGCGCCGCAGCTCGAGCAGCAGCGACGGAATCGTCGCGTCCAGCCGGCGCAGCGCGGCGGCGACGTGTCGCGGGACGTATGGCTCGCCGACGTGGCCGTCGGCTGTCGGTACGACCACGGTCGGCACGTCGGTCGCGAACCGCAGCGGCGTCAGCAGGCAGG
>JBJTPA010000010.1:0-4558 GCA_046074885.1 Planctomycetaceae bacterium | reverse complement strand
CTGGGGCGATTCGCCCCACCACCGGTCGCTGGCGACCAGCCCGGGTGGAGCGAATCGCCCCACCACCGGTTCCGGACCCGGTGAGGCTGAAAAATTTTTTCGGCCATGGGATCGCTTTTCAGGCCGCGAAACAGGCCGCGTGCCATGGGGTACGACCCGGCTTCACCATCTTCTCGATCCTGCCGGCCCATCTGGCACGCGACGTGCAAAGGGAGCGTGCAGGTCCGATTGCCGGAACGCGGGTTCCGGGATCCGGACGACACGTTCGAGAAGGAGGTTGCTCATGAGCCGGACCGTCGCCGCCGTGCCCCGCACGGTGGATGCCCGCAAGGCGCTCACCCGCACGGATCTCGTGCTGTGCGCCCTGCCGATCGCGTTGTTCCTGTCGATCGTCTCGCTGGTCTGAAGCGGGACGGTCGGGCGGCCCCCGGGCCGCGGCGGTCGTGTCATCGCAGCACCGTGTTCCTCATCTTCCGTCGAATGGAAAAGGATCGTTCGCATGTCCCCCCAGCCGAAGCCGTCGTCGATGTCGGGCCTGTCCTCGCTCGTCGTGAGCTGCCTGATGGCGATCGGCACCGTGTTCGTGCTCATGGTGGCCTGAGTTTCGGTGGCCTGAGTTGCGTTTGGTCGGATCGTCCCGTGGAGGCTCGAAAGTCATGTCCGCCCCGAATTTCGACGACGTGGTGAAGCCCGCCGTCCCAGGCGTGGCCGAGATCGTGATCGTGGATTCGTCGTGCGATCACTACGGTGACTTCGTGCGTGCGGCGCAGTCCGGCGAGGTGGGCCTCCACTTCTGCGTGGACGGCCGCTCGGCCGTGCGGCTGGCCCGGCGGTTCCGGGCCGACGCCTGGCTGGTGGCCGCCGACCTGCCCGACATGTCGGGCTACGACCTGGTGGACATGCTCTCCCCGCACGTCCTGCAGGGGGACGTCGATCCGCTCCGTTCCGGCGCCCGGATCTCCCTCGACCGTCTCGGTGAGGGCCTCCGCTCCGGGATCTTCATCGTCTCCGACACCTACCGGTTGGAGGACGAGCAGCGGGCGCTCGCCTCGGGCGTCGCCGGCTTCCTCGTCCGCCCCGTAACCCTCGACGTGATCCGCGCCTCGCGGCAGCACCTGCCCGCCGACGAGTCCGCCAGCCCCGAAAGGACCTGCTCGTGAGCACTCCGACGTCATCCGCCGTGCCGAACGTGGTCGTCGTCGATCCGCGATTCGACGCCTACAGGCAGCTGGCCGACAGCGCCCGCCTCGGCCGCATCAACCTCCACATCCGCTCGAGCGGCGCCGAGGCGATCAAGCTCTCCCGCCGCCGCACGGTGGATGCCTGGCTGATCGCCGCCGACCTGGACGACATGTCGGGAACCGACCTCGTGGACCTGCTCCGGGAACGGGCCGCGGAGGCCCGGTTCGCGATGGTCGCCCGCGACGAGGCGGGCACCCGCCACCACGCCGTCGCGGAGCAGGAGGCCGCCTCCGCCGGGGCCGACACAGTGCTCACGCACCCGATCAGCCTCCGCGACCTCGAGGAACTCCTCGGGCTCCCGGCCGAGGAGCGGGCCAGGTTCTTCACCGGGACCGCCGCCAGGGCCTTCGTCACCCTCCCCGTCGGGATCGGGGCAGCCGCCATCTCCATCGCCGTCCTGCTCCTCGGTTGAGCCGGCTGGCATCGAATCCAACGTCCACGTCCACAGCGAGGAGACCACCGTCATGCAAACGACCCCCGCCGGTATCGCCGGACAGATCATCTCGGTCGCGCTCATCCTCGCCGGCTCGGCATCCTTCGCCGGAGAGCTGATCGGCTTCGCGACCGCCGACGGCGATCTTGCCGGCGTCTTCGGCCGGTTCTCCGATGCCGACATCGCGGCGCTCGAGCGGGCCGCCAACGCGGAGACCTCGGCCCTGCGGATCGCGGAGCTGGGCGAGGCTGCGGTGCGTCCGCGGCAGACGGGGAAGTCCGAGCCCGTGCCCACGGAGGACCTCTTCCCCTACACCGGCAAGGTCCTGCCGCTGCTCGTTCCCCGGCCGGACGCGATCGTGCGGGCCCCGGCGATCCTGCGTCCCGGCATGACGCGGCCCGTCGGAGTGCCGTACTCGGTGCTCAGGTCGCCGACGGCCGTCGAGCGGACGGCGCGGTGACCACCCACACGACGGATCGACGGAAAGGATCTTTCTTGATGCCACGGCTTCCGCTCCCCGCACCCGTCCGGCGCGCCATCGTCGGGATGATGCTGTCCCCCGCCGGACTCATGTGCGGCTTCGTCGTGCTGCTGCTCGTCACCTGCCCAGGCGCCCGGGGCTGAGCCGGCCCGTGACAGCCTGCCCGCGTTGCCGACGATGGATCGCGGCGGTCGTGGCCTGCGCGGCGGTCGCGTGCCGGGTGGAGTCGTCGGCCCAGAACGACTGGCAGTTCCCGGATCCCTACTTCGGCATCCTGGAGATCGAGAAGTCCCGGCCGCCCGCCGGCGAGCGATGGTCGCGGGCCGAGACGGGGTCGGCGCCACGGTCACCGATGCCTCGACATCGACTTCTGCGACCGCGGAGGCGGCATGTGCGGCCGGTTCCCCAGCGCTGACAGGGTGCGCTCCGCGGTTGCGCTGCTCGCCGCCTGCCTCGCCATGCCGGCCGCGTTGGGTCAGCAAGCGATGATCGTGGGGGGCGGCCCGCCCACGTTTTTCGCCCCCGTCAACGACGCGGTAGGCGCCACGCAGTTCTATGACCTTGGCTTCTTCGGGAGCCGCGCGGTCGTCACGAACATCGAGGCTGGCTCGATCTGGAACCTCCACGAGTCGCTGACCGGTCGCGTGTCGCAGTACATCGCCGATCCCACGATCTTGGCGACCGGCACGACCCAGCTCGGTCAGTTCGACTTCCACGCCACCGCGGTCGGGCAGGCCATCGGCGGCCAGGGCAGCTGGAACTACGTCCAAGCGGGCATCGCGCCGACCGTGCAACTCTGGTCGGGCGCGATCGCGACGTCGTGGGGGCCGCCGCCGGCCCCAGGCTATTTCAGCGGCAGCTTCGACGTCACCGACGAGAGCTTTCTCTACCCCTACGTGAAGGCGATGCGGACCGGCATCGTCACCGGCTCGGCCACCGTGAAGACGAACGTCGTCAACAGCAGTTGGGGCTACGCGGATCCCGCAGGCAGTGATCCCGGGACGATCGCCATCGACGCGCTCGCGAGGGAGAACAACGTGCTGGTGGTGATGGCGGCCGGCAACAAAGGGCCGACGGCCGGCACCGTGGGCGGACCCGCGAGCGGCTACAACGGGATCGCGGTGGCGGCGACGATGACGGGCACCGTCGCGCCCTACTACACCGAGGTGACCAACTTCTCCAGCCGCGGCCCGGGCGACTTCTACAACCCCGTGACGGGCACGACCGCGGTCGGCGTGCGGCCGACCGTGGACATCGCGGCGCCAGGCGACCGGCTCGAGTTGGCGGCCTACCTCGGGCACACCGGCGGCAACGCCACCGGCACCAACGCCAACGCCGCCGAGACGAACCTCTACTTCCAGGGCATCGCGGGCACGAGCTTCGCCTCGCCAATCGTGGCCGGCGGCGCCGCCCTGATGGTGGACGCGGCGACGTTCGTCGCGCCGGCGGTGCCCTTCACGAGCGGCGAGATGCTCGACGCCCGCGTGATCAAGGCCGTGCTCATGACGAGCGACACGGCGCCCGCCGGCTGGACCAACGGCCAGCACGGCGTGGGGGACGTGATCACGACCACGCAGGCGCTCGACGCCGCCACCGGCGCCGGCCTGCTCGATCTCGACAAGGCCTACCGGGTGTACGTGGGCGACCCGGTCGTCGTGAACAAAATGCTGATCGTCGGCCAGGGCACGACCCTCGGCGTACCCGGCTCGGGCGGCGACTCCGGACTCGATCTCCGCGGCTGGGACCTGGGGAGCGTCCTCGACCAGACGGGCGGCGGGTCCGCCACGATGAACACCTATGTCTTCGCCCAGCCCCTCTGGGCGGGCTTCAACCAGATCACGGCGACGCTCACCTGGTTCGCCAACCGCACGCTCGGCGACACGCTCGACTCCGCGGTCGATGCGGCGCTCGCCGACCTCACGCTCCAGCTCATCCGCACCGACGCGCCCGGCGGCGAGAAGCTGATCGCCCAGTCGATCGCCCCCTACGGGACGACCGAGTTCCTGCGACTCTACGTGCCAGAGGACGGCACGTACGCCCTGCGGGTCCTCGGCCTCGACCCGGTCTACAACACGACCGGCTCACCGCTGACGACCGACTACGGCCTCGCCTGGGCGATCGTCCCCGAGCCCGCGACCTGGGCCCTGCTGGCCGGCTCACCCCTGCTTCTCCTCTTCGTGCCGCGCCGACGATCGGCCTGAACGGGTCGCATCGCGCCCTCCGCGGCTCCTGCCCGCCGACACACCAGGGAGGGGCTGCCCGTGCCCCATCGCCGGGCTCGCGACTCGACTGCGCAGCAGCGAACCCCGCGTGCCGATCAAGTGTGACCCGTATCACACGTGATCCTCGCGCCGGCGCGATCACCCCGACTCGTAGCCCAGTCGCCTCGCGACTGGAATCCG
>JBJTPA010000009.1:0-3876 GCA_046074885.1 Planctomycetaceae bacterium | reverse complement strand
CCGGCGGTCCGCGCCGCGGGGCTCGAGATTCCAGACCCGCGCCGCTCGACCGGCGCCCTCGTGTTCACGCTCGACCTTTCCGCGTCCGCCGACTCGAAGTCGGTGATCCTCGTCCCCTGCCGGATGCCCTGCGACGTGGCCGGCAACGCCACGGGCCGCCCACGACCGGTGGAACTCGGCCCCGACGGCATCGATTTCGACGAGCTCGACCCGCAGGAGCGCGAACTCGTCGAGCGGCTGGTCGGCGCCGTGCCGCTCGGCGGAAGCGGCGAGGCGTCCGCCCGCCGCACGGTCGCGCGGATCGCCGTCGGGCCGCGGGCGGCCCCGACGCACCTCGCGATGCTCTGCGAGGCGGGCCGGCTCGTGCTCCAGCCGGAGCCCCGCCGCACGCCCGACCACATCGTGCCGCTGGCCTGGGACGCGGGCCGGCCGTGGGAGTTCGCCTTCGTCCTCGAGCCCGACGACGACGACCTGCGACCGGCGCGGAACGCGGCCGACGACGCCGAGGCCCCGCCCCGGCCGGCGAAGGCGGTGCTCCGCGGCATGCTCGTCCGCGGCAGCCAGCGGAAGGAACTCCGCGAGCCCCGCGCGATCCTCCGGGCGGGGATCGTGGTGCTCGCCGACCGGATCGCGCGGCTGGCCGCGCCCGGCGACGGCGGCGACGCGGCCGGCTGGATCGCGCAGTTCGAGCGACGCGGACCGATCGAGCTCGCCGGCGCGCAGGTGGACGGGCTCGTCGAGCGGCTGGCGACGCTCGCCGACGCCCCCCGGATCGTGCTCCCGGCGTGGACGGGCTGGCGGATCGAGTCGGGGGCGCCGCGGCCGAAGCTCGTGCTCGACGACTCGCCCGCGGTGGACGACGATGGCGGAGCATCCGGCCGGCGCCGCGCGGCGCCCCGCGTGCAGCTCACCGGACGGATCTGGTTCGACTACGGCGGCATCCTCGTCGCGGCCGACGACCCGGCCGGCGGCGTCGCCGACACGACGCGGCGGATCCTCGCCCGCCGGGACCGGGCCGCCGAGCGGACGGCGCTGGCGATCCTGCCGCGGCACGGCGCCGTTGCCTGCCGCGCGACCGACGAGGCCGACGTCGCCGCCGCCCACGTCACGATCCCGCGGAGCCGGCTCGACGCCTCGGTGGCCCAGCTCGCCGCCGCGGGCTGGACCGTCGAGGTCGCCGGCCGCCGCTACCGGCCGGCCGGCAGCGTGGCCTGGAACGTGACCAGCGGCATCGACTGGTTCGAGCTCTCGGCGGCGGTGGACTTCGGTGGCGTCACCGCCGAGCTGCCCGCGCTGCTCGAGGCCCTCGCCCGCGGCGAACGGTCGCTCGAATTGGCCGACGGGTCGCTCGGCTTCATCCCCGACGACCTGGCCGCGCAGTTCGCGCCGATGGCGGCGCTCGCCCAGCGGCACGACGGCCGGCTCCGCTACGGCCGCATCCAGGCGGCGCTCCTCGACGCGCTGCTCGCCGGCCAGCCGCAGTCGCACGTGGACGAGGCCTTCGAACGGATCCGCGAGGAGCTCGCCCGCGGCGAGCGGCCCGAGGCGGCCGACGAGCCGGAGGGCTTCCAGGGCACGCTCCGGCACTACCAGCGGGAGGGCCTCGGCTGGCTCGTGTTCCTCGAGCGGATGGGGCTCGGCGGCTGCCTCGCCGACGACATGGGCCTCGGCAAGACGATCCAGGTGCTGGCACTGCTCGTGCGGCGGCAGGCCGAGGTCCGCGGCGCCGGCATCGCCCCCCGGCCGGCGCTCGTCGTGGTGCCCAAGAGCCTGGTCTTCAACTGGATCGAGGAGGCCCGCCGCTTCGCCCCGGGCCTGCGGGTCCTCAACTACACCGGCAACGCCCGCGCGGAGGCCGGCGCGCTCGCCGACCACGACATCGTGATCACCACCTACGGCACGCTGCGGCGCGACGTCGTCGCCCACCGCGAGGTCGAGTTCGACTACGTGATCCTCGACGAGGCCCAGTCGATCAAGAACGCCGCCAGCCAGGCGGCGAAGGCCTGCCGGCTGCTCAGGGCGCGGCACCGCCTCGCGCTCACCGGCACGCCGGTCGAGAACCACATCGGCGAACTATGGAGCATCTTCGAGTTCCTCAACCCCGGCCAGCTCGGCAGCGCCGGCCGGCTGCGGAAGTTCCTCGCCGAGGGCCGCGCGAGCAGCGAGGTCGTGGCCCGAGCCGTCCGCCCCTACCTGCTGCGGCGCACGAAGGCCCAGGTGCTGTCGGACCTGCCGGAGAAGACGGAGCAGACGCTCTTCGTCGAGCTCGGCGACGAGCAGCGGAAGGCCTACGACGAACTCCGCGAGCACTACCGGCTGGAGCTGACGGGCCGCATCGGCCGCCAGGGCATCGGCCGCGCGCGGATCGCGGTGCTCGAGGCGCTCCTGCGGCTGCGGCAGGCGGCCTGCCATCCCGGCCTCGTCGACCCCGCCCGCGTGGACGATGCCGGGGCGAAGATCGAGACGCTCCTCGAACAGCTCGACGAGGTGCTCGACGAGGGGCATAAGGTCCTCGTGTTCAGCCAGTTCACGAGCTTTCTCGCGATCCTCCGGCGGCGGCTCGACGCGAAGCAGACGGTCTACGAGTACCTCGACGGCCGCACGACCGACCGCCAGGCGCGGGTGCAGCGGTTCCAGGAGGATCCCGACTGCCGGCTGTTCCTCGTCAGCCTCAAGGCGGGCGGCCAGGGCCTCAACCTCACGGCCGCCGACTACATCTACATCCTCGACCCCTGGTGGAACCCCGCCGTCGAGGCGCAGGCGGTGGACCGCGCGCACCGCATCGGCCAGACCCGCCGGGTCTTTGCCTACCGACTCATCGCCCGCGACACCGTGGAGGAGAAGATCGTCGCCCTTCAGGACCGCAAGCGCGAGCTCGCCGAGTCGATCGTGCGGGCCGACGAGGGCATGGTCGCCAGCCTCACGGCCGAGGACGTCGAGTTGCTGTTTTCCTGAAGTCCCGCGCTCACGAAATTCTCACGATTTGCCCCTGCAGGGCGCGTCGCTAGTCTGACGGCCGTGACACCGAAGCCGAAGCCATCCTCCGCGCCGGCCGCGCTCAGGATCCTGGTCGTCGACGACGAGGAGGACCTCCTCGAGCTCGTGCGCTACAACCTGGCCAAGGAAGGCTACGCGGTCGAGTGCGTGGCCAGCGGAGAGGCGGCGCTCGAGTCCGTGCGCCGGAGCCCGCCGGACCTGATCGTGCTCGACCTCATGCTGCCGACGGTCGACGGCCTCGAGGTCTGCCGCCGGCTCAAGGCCGACGCCAGGACCCGCGACGTGCCGATCGTGATGCTCACCGCCAAGGGGGAGGACGCCGACATGGTCGCGGGCCTCGAGCGCGGCGCCGACGACTACGTCGCCAAGCCCTTCAGCCCCCGCGTGCTCGCGGCCCGCGTGCGGGCGCTCCTGCGCCGCAACGAGGCGCGCCGGCAGGCGGAGCTCGAGACCACGATCGACGTTCACGAGCTGTCGATCCACCCCGGCCGCCACGAGGTGATGCTCGCTGGACGGCCCGTGGAGCTCACCTACACCGAGTTCGCCCTGCTGCAGTTCCTCGCCCGCAGGCCCGGCTGGGCCTTTACCCGCACGCAGATCGTCGACGCGGTGAAGGGGGAGGATTATCCTGTCACCGAGCGGAGCGTCGACGTGCAGGTCGCCGGACTCCGCAAAAAGCTCGGACCGTTCGGCTCCTACATCGAGACCGTGCGCGGCGTGGGGTATCGGTTCCGGGCGTGACATCCCCGCATCCCGGCGCGTCTCCCATGGCCCGTTCGCGGTTGGTCTGGCACGTGTTCGCGGCCTTCTTCGCGCTGGTGACGGCGACGATGGTGGGCTGCTTCTGGCTGGCGAGCGTGGAGCTCGCCCGGCTCGCCG
>JBJTPA010000008.1:0-3945 GCA_046074885.1 Planctomycetaceae bacterium | reverse complement strand
GCGCCGCGGCCGCCGCTCGCCCCACGTCGTGGCCCGGGCCGGCATCTCGCGGACGTTCCAGAACATCCGCCTGTTCTCCAACATGACGGTGCTCGAGAACGTGCTCGTCGGCCTCGACCGCACGATCCCCGGCGGCACGCTCGCGATGCTCCTGCGGACGCCCGCCAACCGTCGGGCCGAGGCGGCGGCCCGGTCGCGGGCCTTCGCGGAGCTCGAGTTCGTGGGCCTCGCCGCGTCGGCCAACCGGATCGCGGGCCAGTTGCCCTACGGCGACCAGCGGCGGCTGGAGATCGCCCGGGCGCTCGCGACGGGCGCCACGCTCGTCCTCCTCGACGAGCCGGCGGCAGGCATGAACCCGGCCGAGACCGCCGAACTCGCCGCGCTCGTGGAGCGGATCCGCGACCGCGGCCTCACCGTGCTCCTCATCGAGCACCAAATAAACGTCGTGATGAAGATCAGCGACCGCATCGCCGTCCTCGACCACGGCGAGAAGATCGCGGAGGGGACGCCCGCGCAGGTCCGGGCCGACGCGAGGGTGATCGAGGCCTACCTGGGCGGCGAAGGGTGAGGATGCCGATGGCGCTCCTGGAGGTGCGTGAACTCGTCGCGGGCTACGGGCCGATCCGGGCACTGGACGGCGTGTCCATCACGGTGGACGAAGGGGAGCTCGTGGCGATCATCGGGGCCAACGGCGCCGGCAAGAGCACGCTCCTCATGGCGATCTCGGGCGTCGTGCCGCCGCGGTCGGGCGCGATCACGTTCGCCGGCCGGCCGCTCGCCGGCCTCGCGCCGCACGAGGTCGTGCGGTTGGGCATCGGCCAGGCGCAGGAGGGGCGGCGGATCTTCCCGCGGCTCACGGTCCGCGAGAACCTCGAGCTCGGCGGCTTCACGCAGCCCGACCGGTCACGGCTCAAGCACGACATCGCCGAGGCCTGCGGCCTGTTTCCCGTGCTCGGGGAGCGGCTGGGCCAGCTCGGCGGCACGCTCTCGGGGGGCGAGCAGCAGATGCTGGCGATCGCCCGGGCGCTCGTGGGCCGGCCGCGACTCCTGCTCCTCGACGAACCGTCGCTGGGCCTCGCGCCGCTGATCGTGGCGAAGGTGTTCGAGGTGATCAAGTCGCTCTCGTCCCGGGGCATCGGCGTGCTGTTGGTGGAGCAGAACGCCCGGGCCGCGCTCCGCCTGGCCTCGCGTGGCTACGTCCTGGAGACCGGCCGCATCACGCTCACGGGCACGGGCACGGAACTCGCCGGTGACCGCCGCGTCCGCGACGCCTACCTCGGCGAAGGGTGACGGCGGTCCCGGCACCGCGGAACGCGCGGGAGCCGCACGTGCCGTGGGGCGCAGCGTGGAACGGACGCTCGTTGGAGCCAGGACGGATGCCGCCGGACATCGCCTGCCGCCGCGTCGCCGTCGAGGAGATCCTGCCGCTGCGGCATCGGATCCTGCGGGCGGGCCTGCCCTTCGAGACGGCCAGCTTCGAGGGTGATCACGACGCGACCACCCGTCACCACGCGGCGTTTCGCGGCGCGGAGCCGGTCGGCTGCCTCTCGCTCGTGGAGTCGGTCTGGGAGGGGCGGCCGGCCTGGCAACTCCGGGGGATGGCGATCGATGCCGACATGCAGGGCCGGGGCATGGGCCGGCTGCTGCTCGAGACGGCCCTGGCCGAGGCCCTCCACGACGAGCCCGGCCGGATCTTCTGGTGCAACGCCCGCACGTCGGCGATCGGCTTCTACGAGAGGGCGGGCTGGCGGGTCGTGTCGGATGAATTCGAAGTGCCGACCGCCGGCCCGCACGTGAAGATGCTGCGCGACGGCGTCGGGATGGCGGACGCTCGCCCGACCCCGGCCGGATCGTCGGCGGCATCCTTCATCGCGGCGGAACTCGCGTTTCTCGTCTCGGCCCAGATCCTCGGCGGACCGCCCTGGGTGGCCCTTGGCGGGCTGGCCTTCGCGGGGCAGGCCGCGGCCTGCCTGCGCCTGCGCCCGCTCGTGGGCCTCGCGCCCGCCGTGGCCTGGATGACCGCCCACCGGCTCACGGGGAACCGGGAACTCTTCTTTCCCTATGCGATGGCCCTGGCCGCGCACCTCGCCGGCCAATTCGTCGTCCGCGGTCGCATGGTGGCCGGCGTGGCCGGCGGCCTCATCGTGACCGCATTTCTCGCGATCCGCGCGCTTCAGGCCGCGACAGTCCCCGTGCTGGCGGTCGAGTCCGCGGTCGCGGCCGTGATCCTGACGGTCGCCGTGCCGGTGCTGCCCGCGGTGGCGAACCGGCCGTGGGGTGCGGCCTTCGTCGCGGCCGCGGCGTCGCTGCTCGCCTGCGCGGGCCTCGCGCTGTGACGTCGCCGCCGGCGCGAGGGTCGTCACGCCGCCCCGGCCTTCGCGTCGATGACCTGCATGAGTTCGTCCCAGCTCTTCACGAAGGCGTCGGCGCCCTGCTTCTGCAGCTCGGCGCCGAGGGCCGCGAGGCCGATGCCGGCGCGGGCGATGTCGTGGAGCACGCGGCTGCTCGTGCCGCCGCCGCTCGAGAGCGGGGCCCCGAGCGTGCCGTGGTCGGCGAAGGCCAGCAGCGTGGCCTCCGGCATCGTGTTGACCGTGTGCGGGGCGGCCAACTCGCGGACGTAGAGGTGGTCCGAGAGGGCCGGGTCCTTCGTGCCCGTGCTCGCCATGAGGAGCCGCTGCGGCAGGGCGCCGAAGTTGGCGAGGCGATGCCAGCGGTCGGAACCGAGGACGTCGCGGTAGGCGGCGTAGGCGTCGGCCCCGATCGCGACGCCGAGCGTGTTCGCCAGGTGCGGCGGGAGCTTCTTGGCCGTGGCCGAGTCCCAGCGGCTGATGAACAGCGACGCCACCGAGCAGACCCGCGGGTCGAGCCCCGCGTCGATCCGTCGCTCGACGCCCCGTAGGTAGGCGTCGCTCGCGGCGAGGTACTGCTCGCGAGTGAACAGCAGCGTGACGTTCACCGGCACGCCCACGGCGATCGCCTCCTCGATCGCCGGCAGCCCCTCGCGGGTGCCGGGGATCTTGATGAACAGGTTCGGCCGCGCCGCCCGGGCGTGGAGATCGCGGGCCGCGGCCAGCGTGCTCGCCGTGTCGTACGCCAGCCGTGGCGACACCTCGAGCGACACCCAGCCGTCGAGGCCGCCGGTGCGATCGTGAATCGGGCGGAAGAGGTCGGCGGCGCGCCGGAGATCCTCGATCGCGAGGTCGAAGAACAGCCGCTCGCCGGTGACGCCCGCCTTCACGTGAGTCGCGATCGCGGCGTCGTAGAACGGCGTGTTCTTGAAGGCCAGGTTGTAGATCGTGGGGTTGCTCGTCAGGCCGGTGACGGACAGGTCGCGGATGTAGCGGGCGAGCGTGCCGTCGTCGAGCATCCCGCGGGTGATGTTGTCGAGCCACAGGCTCTGGCCGAGGGCGTGGAGGGCGGCGGTGGGGGTGGGGTGGGTCATCGGGCGACTTCCTTCAGGGTTCGTTCAATGGGTGGGCCGGCTCGGGGCTGCCCATGCCCTCTCGCCGGACGTTCGCCTCCGCCGGGCACCGATCCGCCGGAGGCGGATTGGTCGTGGCTTCGCTCGCTTCCATAGCCCGCTCGAGGGCACGGGCAGCCCCTCGCCTCGTTGAACGGTCGTGGTAGCAAGCCGTCGCGAATGATCATTCCGGCTCCTTCCCTGCGACCAGGTCGAGGATCGCGGGGCCGAAGTCGGCGAGCCGCTTCTCGCCGATGCCGCGGCAGCGGAGCAGGGCGGCCGGCGAGTCGGGCCGGTCGCGGGCGATCGCCCGCAGCGACTTGTCGTCGAAGATCGTCCAGGCCGGCTTGCCGCGGGCCTCGGCCACCCGGCGCCGCCAGCGCCTGAGCCGCTCGAACAGGTCGCGGTCCACGCCCTGCCAGTCGTCGGCGTCGGCCTGCGTGGTCTTCGCCTTGGCAGCTCGGAAGAGCACACGTCTGAACTCC
>JBJTPA010000007.1:0-3510 GCA_046074885.1 Planctomycetaceae bacterium | reverse complement strand
CCGCCAGGGCCTCCGACTGCTCGCGGCTGTCCTGCCGCGCGCCCACGTGGAAGAGCAGGAACGGCGGGATGCCATTGCCGGCCGCCACGTGCGTGATCGGCGACGCCTCCCGCTGCGCCTGCGGGTCCTCCGTGAAGACCTGCCGATACATCTCGCGCATGCGGGGCAGGCGCGCGATCTCGATCTGCCGCGGCACGTCGTACCCGGCCCCGTCGAGGAGGATCGTGCCCGCGATCGCCGACAGGTCGAGCCCGCGGGCCTCGAGGAATCGGCCGTCGGTCGAGACGAGCGCGACCAGGTGGGCTCCCGCGGAGTGGCCGAGGAGGACGATCCGCCCGGGATCGCAGCCGTGCTCCGGGCCGTGCTCATGGAGCCAGCCGATCGCATCGGCGACGTCCTGGGCCTGCTCCCGCGGCGACACCGTCTCGTCGAGCCGGTAGTTCGCGCTCGCGAAGGCCCAGCCCCGTTCCGCGAACGCGGCCGGCTTCGCGCCGACCATCTCCTTGTCGCCGTGCCGCCAGCCGCCGCCGTGGACGAAGAGGATCACCGGCCGCGGCTTCGGCGCCGGCCCGGCCGGGGCGTGGAGGTCGAGCGTGCGGCCGACGCCCTCGCGGTCGGCCGCGTACGGGATGCCGCGCTCGACGCGGACGTCGGCGGGCTCCGCCGCGACGGCATGGACGGCGAGGACGCCGCCGAGGCACGCGGCCCACGGCCACCGCTCTTGTCCGCTCATGGTCGTCGCCGCTCCGAGGAGTCGCCGGGCACTGGCCGTGCCCCGCCGCTTGAACGGTCGCGGGATGGAATGGTTTCTCGACCCGCGGACACCGCGAGTCACTCCTCCTGCGCGGCCAGACGCGCGGTCACCACCGTGCCCCGGCCCGGCACGCTCTCCACGCGGCACTCGCCCCCGGCCAGCCGCGCCCGCTCCGCCATGCCCATGACCCCGAAGCCCGGCCGCGGCGGCGAGGCGGCGTCGAAGCCGCGGCCAAAATCCTCGACGCGAATCGCCATCGCGTCGCCGTCCATCCGCACGTCCACGTGCAGCCGGTCGGTGCCGCTGTGGCGGCGGGCGTTGGCGCAGGCCTCCTGCACGATCCGGAACGCGGTGGTCTGCACCGCCGGCGGGACGCCATCGACCCCGGCGGCCACGTCGACCACGACGTCGAGGCCGGGCCCGGCGAGCGAGGCGGCGTACTCCTCGACGGCCGCCTTGAGGCCCAGGTCGTCGAGGGCCTCCGGGCGGATGCCGCGGATGGTCCGCCGGCCGTCGGCGATGCCGGCATCGATCGAGCGGATCGCCTCGTCCACCGCGTCGGCATCGGCCCCGGGATGCTCGTGCCGCCAGGCCTCGAGCACCATGCGGGTGCCGATCGCGTATTGCATCAGCCCGTCGTGGAACTCGTGGCACAGCGCCCGCTTCTCCCGCTCCTGCACCTCGATGAGCCGCCGCAGGAGCGACTCCGACCGCGACGCCTTGTCGTCGGCCCGCTTGCGGTCGGTGACCTCGATGGAGACCCCGCCGACACCGCGACGGCCCTCGCCGTCAACCACCGGGAACTTGAACGTGGACCAGTGCCTCACCACGCCGTCTCCGCCGAGCGCGACCTCCTCGCACCGGACGGGCTCTCCCGTGCGCCGCACCCAGTCGTCGTTGCGCGTGAAGTCCTCGGCCTCGTCGGAGGTGAACGAGTCGTGGACCGTGCGGCCCGCGACCACCTCCGGGTAGGTCTCGCGGAGGTGCTGGTTCATGAACAGGAACCGGCCGTCGGCGTCCTTGAGGTAGGCGCAGAACGGGGCCGCGTCGAGGAACTGCTCGAATCGGCGGCGGCTCGCCTTCAGGTCGGAGTCGGACTGTCGCCGCATCGCGATCTCGCGGTCGAGGAGGATCGTGCGGGCCCGCAGTTGCGAGACGATCGTGGCGACGATCGCACCGGCCATGCCCGTGGCCACGAGCGAGAAGGGGTTCTGGGTGAGCATCGTCGCCCAATCCACCCGCGGCCTGGTGAAGAGGAGTTCGCCCGCCAATGCCCCGCCGACGACGGCGACGGCGGCCGGCCCGGCGCCGAACAGGCGGGCCGCGAGCAACGTCGTCAGGGCCATCGGCAGCGTCGTCAGCCGTCCCTCGAGCAGCGGATCGATGAGCCAGCGGACGCCGCAGAAGGCCGCGAGCAGGAGGAGGGTGACGACATACCCCCGGACCGGGCCGGCCTTCGTCTCTGACGCGGGTTCGCGGGGTGTGACCGTCATGGGTGCACGGGCGTGCGGTGCGGCGCATCGAGGGAAGAAACCCCCGACCGAACGGTCACGATACTGCCGGCCCCGGTGGTCGCTCAAGCCGCGTGGAGCCCCTGGCGAACCCGGCGGAGATCGACGTCGAGATCACCGAGGGGGACGGCAAGGGCGGAAAACTCCTCGGGATCTACGAGGTGACCGACACGCGCCGTCGGCTCTGCTTCCGCGGCGAGAAGGGCTGGCGACCGAGGGAGTTTTCCACCACGGCCGGGTGCGGCGCGGTGCTCGTGGAATTCGAGCGGCAGTGACCCGGCGCAACGTGTCGGCTGCCGGGACTATCCACTCCGGCGGCGGTAGGATTCCGCGGCCGCCGTGCCCGGTGCGGCACGCCCTCCACGCGGAGCCGCCCGTGTACGAGATCCTCGAGCACACCGCCGACCTGTGCGTCCGAGTGGCGGCCGCCACGCTCGCCGACCTCCTCGCGGACGCCGCCCGCGGGCTCACCGCCGTGATCGCGGGGGACGCCGCGCAGATCCGTCCCGTGGTGACCGAGGCGTTCACGGTGCCCGGAGGCGACCCGGCGTGGCTGCTCCACGACTTCGCCGCCGAGGTGCTCGCCGCCTTCGAACTGCGACGGATGCTGTTCCGCGACTTCGACGTGGCCGTGGACGGCTCGGGCGTGCGGGCCACCGCCCGCGGCGAGCGCTACGATCCCGCGCGGCACGTGCTGGCGCACGAGGTGAAGGCCGTCACGCAGCACGAGCTCGACGTCCACCGCACGCCGGCCGGCTGGGAAGCCTTCTTTATTGTGGACGTGTGAGGGCGCCGACCGATGGCAGCTGACGACGCTCCCGCGACCACTGCTCCCGCGCGGCCCTACGAGGGGCCGCTCGAGCGGGTGGACGACTGCACGTGGCGGATCCCGAAGTCGTATCGGGCCGGCATGAGGGTCGATGGCCTCGTCTTCGCCGACGAGCGGCTGCTGCCGCAATTGCGGAGCGACCGGGCGCCCGAGCAGGTGGCCAACGTCGCCTGGCTGCCGGGCATCCAGCGGGCGAGCCTCGCGATGCCCGACATCCACTGGGGCTACGGCTTCTGCATCGGCGGCGTGTGCGCCACCGACCCGGCGGCCGGCGGCGTCGTGTCGCCCGGCGGCGTGGGCTACGACATCAACTGCGGCGTGCGGCTCGTGCGGACCGGCCTGGAACTGGCCGACGTGCGGCCGGTGCTCGTGCAGCTCGTCAACCAGTTGATCCGCGACGTGCCGGTGGGCGTGGG
>JBJTPA010000006.1:0-2613 GCA_046074885.1 Planctomycetaceae bacterium | reverse complement strand
GAGGCGCTCTGCTTCCAGACCGAGAAGCTGATCAAGGAGCACGACGCCAAGCTCTCCGCGGCCGAAAAGGCGCCGCTCGAGGCGGCGATCGCAAAGGCCCGCGAGACGGACAAGGGAGAGGACGTGGACGCGATCACCTCGGCCCATTCGGCGCTCGAGCAGGCGACGCAGGCGCTCTCGAAGGTGCTCTACGAGTCCACCGCCCAGCAGCGGGGCGGCGCAACGCCCGAGGGCGCGTCGGATGCCGCCGGCGCGGGCAAGGGCCCCGACGACACGATCGACGCCGAGTTCGAGGTGAAGGGGTAGCGCCGTCTTCCCTCTCCCTTGGGGAGAGGGTGGCCGAAGGCCGGGTGAGGGTGCCTGAGTCATGGGTCAGGAGCGTCTGGTTTCGGATGCATTGCTGGCTCGGGCCCGGTCTCTCCGCCGCACGCAGTCGACACCGGAGTCGGTGATGTGGACGTTGGTGCGTGACCGCGGTCTCCTGGGCCTGAAGTTTCGCCGTCAGCACCCGCTGGGTCCGTTCATCGCGGACTTTTACTGCGACGAACTGCGATGGGTCATCGAAGTGGACGGCGGCCAGCACAACACGAGCGAGGCGCGGGCCCATGACGAGCGGAGGTCCGCGTATCTGCGTGCCAGCGGGGTGATCGTCACCAGGTTCTGGAGCAGCGAGGTGATGGGTGAATTGGATGGTGTGGTCGAGCGGTTGGTGGACCTCGCAGGCCAGATTCGCGGGGGCACCCTCACCCCGGCCCTCTCCCAGGGGGAGAGGGGGAAGGAGTAGGCAATGGCATTCCGGTTCGACAAGTTCACGATCAAGGCGCAGGAGGCGGTGCAGCGGGCCATGGAGCTCGCGGCCGACCGCGGCAACCCGCAGACGACGCCCGTGCACCTGCTCCACGCGCTGCTCGGCGAGCGGGAGGGAATCGTGCTGCCGCTGCTCGAGAAGATCGGCACCGACCGCGGCCACCTCCAGCGGATCGTCGAGGCGGAGCTCTCGCACCTTCCCAAGGTGCAGGGGGGCGCCCAGCCCCAGCCCGACCAGGACGTCATGAAGGTCTTCGAGGCGGCGACCGCCGAGTCGCACGCCATGAAGGACGAGTTCGTCTCGACCGACCACCTGCTCCTGGCCCTGGCCAAGGTTCCGTCGAAGGCCAGGGACGTGCTCAAGCTTGCGGCCATCGGCGAGAAGGAGCTGCTCGCGGGGCTCCAGGCGGTCCGCGGGCAGTCGCGGGTCACCGACCAGAGCCCGGAGGAGAAGTTCCAGGCGCTCGAGAAGTACGGCATCGACCTGACGAAGCGGGCGAGCCAGGGCAAGCTCGACCCGGTCATCGGCCGCGATTCCGAGATCCGCCGCGTGATCCAGGTGCTCTCGCGGCGCACGAAGAACAACCCCGTCCTCAGCGGCGAGCCGGGGGTCGGCAAGACGGCGATCGCCGAGGGACTGGCCCTGCGGATCGTGCAGGCCGACGTGCCCGAGACGCTGAAGAACCGCCGCGTGATCGCGCTCGACCTCGGCGCCCTCATCGCCGGCACGAAGTACCGCGGCGAGTTCGAGGACCGCCTCAAGGCGATCCTGCGCGAGGTCGAGGCCGCGGCGGGCAACGTCATCCTGTTCATCGACGAGCTCCACACGGTCATCGGCGCGGGGGCGGCCGAGGGGGGCTCCGACGCGGCCAACCTGCTCAAGCCCGCGCTC
Source organism: Planctomycetaceae bacterium (assembly GCA_046074885.1). Lineage (GTDB taxonomy): Bacteria > Planctomycetota > Planctomycetia > Pirellulales > UBA1268 > QWPN01. Next base: position 914 of record JBJTPA010000006.1, on the reverse strand, counting down.
GCACGCGGCGAGCTCCGCTGCATCGGGGCCACCACGCTCGACGAATTCCGCAAGCACATCGAGAAGGACGCGGCGCTCGAGCGGCGATTCCAGCCGGTGTTCGTCGGCGAGCCGAGCGTTGAGGACACGATCGCGATCCTCCGCGGCCTGAAGCCCCGCTACGAGGCGCACCACAAGGGGGTGAAGATCAAGGACTCGGCCCTCGTCGCGGCGGCGGAACTCTCGCACCGCTACATCGCCGACCGGTTCCTGCCGGACAAGGCCATCGACCTCATGGACGAGGCCACGAGCCGGATCGCGATGGAGCTCCAGAGCGTGCCCAGCGAGATCGACGAGGTGCAGCGGCGGCTCGTGCAGCTCGAGCTCGCCGCCCGCCAACTCGCCGAGGAGACCGAGGAGCACGCCAAGGAGCGGCTCGTCGAGATCGAGAAGGAGTCCACGGAGCTGCGGAGGAAGCTCGCCGACCTGCGGCAGCAGTGGGAGGCCGAGAAGATGGGCGTCGGCAGCGCCCAGGAGCTCCGCAAGCAGCTCGACGAGGCGCAGCTCGCCTTCGACCAGGTCGGCGTGCAGATCAAGGAGCGGCAGGCCTCGGGCCAGCCGGTCGCCGAGGAGCTCTACCAGAAGCTCTACGAGTTCGACGTGAAGCGGAAGGCGCTGCAGCAGCGGCTCGAGCAGGAGGGGGAGAGGGACGGCAAGGACGCCGCCAAGGCCGGGGGCAAGCGGCTCCTGCGCCGCGAGGTCGGCCCCGAGGAGATCGCGGAGGTCGTGAGCGCCTGGACCGGCATCCCCGTCACGCGGCTCGTCGAGACCGAGCGGGCCAAGCTCCTCGTGCTCGAGGAGCGGCTCCACCAGCGGGTCGTCGGCCAGGAGGAGGCGGTCGCGGCGGTGAGCGACGCCGTCCGCCGCAGCCGCGC
>JBJTPA010000005.1:0-6949 GCA_046074885.1 Planctomycetaceae bacterium | reverse complement strand
CCGCCGGTGTACGACTGCGGCAGCGGCACCTGCTGCTGCCAGGCGCGGATGCCCACCATGAGCGGGTGGTCCGGCATGCCGTTCGACTCGACGTAGAACCACCGGTCGTCGCGGCGGGTGGCGACCGCCTTGAGTTTCTCGAACGGGGCGAACGCGGCGGCGAGGTCGGGTGCGACGCCGCGGGCCGGACGGGGGGCCGCGGTCAGCAGGAACGGCGCCGCCGTGGGCATCGCGGCCGGAGCGTCGTTCGCCGCCGTCTCGGGCTCCGCTGTCGGCTCGCGATGCCGGTGCCAGGGATGCGCGGATGCGGGCGCGCAGGACAGGGCCAACGCCGTGATGCCGAGCATCGCAGGAAACCATCTCATACGGCTACCACTTGAGCCTTCGGTGTGATCGACCGGAGCCAACTCGATGCGAGGTTGCAGGCCAACCCGTGGCCCGGTTGCCTCGCAACCGGATTTCGCGGTCGATCCGGGGGCCGGATTCCAGTCGCGAGGCGACTGGGCTACGGGTTCCGGTAACGAGGCGACTGGAATGCGAGTCGAGGTGATCGCGTCAGCGCGAGGCTCATGTGGGTGCCATCTCATGCGTCGCCCGCGTCCTGTTTGCCGCCCCGGCCCTTGCCTTCCTTCTTCATGCCGCCCCTGCCGCCCTTCCGCGGTCGCTCCTCGGCCGGCGCGGACGGGTCGAAGGCCGGGTTCGGCGTCGGCAGCTGCGCCCCGACGTCGGCGAGGTGTCTTTCGAGCCGCTGCTTCAGCCGCGCGGCCTCGGCCGGCATCTTCGCGGCGAGATCCTCCCGCTCGCCGATGTCCTTCCCGAGGTCGAAGAGCTTGACCGAGTCGTCCTCGTAGAACTTGATCAGCTTCAGGTCGCCCACGCGGATCGCCGAGTGCGGCGCGTGGCTGGTCTGGTAGTGGGGGAAGTGGAACACGAGTTCCTCGCGGCGCCGCGTGACCTCCCCCTTGCCCGCGTGGGCCAGGAGCCCGGCGATGCTGCCCCCCTCCACCGCCCGCGGAACCTTCGCCGCCGGCACGCCGGCCCACTCGCAGAACGTCGGCAGCAGGTCCTCGCCGACGACGGGCACGTGGCACCACGAGCCGGGGGCCACGCCCGGCCCGCGCACGATGAACGGCACGCGGATGCCCCCCTCCCACACGGAGCCCTTGCCGCCGCTCAGTCCGCCGCGCTTGCCGCCGCCCCCCGCGCCGTTGTCGGACATATAGATCACGCAGGTGTCGCCCGCGAGGCCCAGGCGGTCGATCGCGTCGAGCACGCGGCCCACGCCCGTGTCGAGGTCCTCGGTGAGCGCCGCCACGGCGGACCGCCGGTCGCCGCCGCCCCCCGCGAGTCTCGAGTACTTTGCCTTCGTGGCCTCGAGCGCGTTCTCGGGCATGTGGAGCGCGTTCCAGGAGAGTTGCACGAAGAACGGCTTCCCGGCCCCCCTGCTCTTCTTCATGAAGGCCTCGGCACGCTCGGCCATGCCGAAGATGTCCACCGGGTTGGGGTCGGTGAACCGGCCCGCGTGCTCGTTGCCGGTGTCGCCGTCGCTCTCGTCGTAGCCGTGCGCGGCCGGCCCGCCTCCGGAGATGTGCCACTTGCCGTAGTGGGCCGTGGCGTAGCCGGCCTGCCCGAGCAGCTCGCCGATCGTCGTCTCGTCCGCCGCGATCTGCTTCACGAGCCGCGGCTCGACGAGCCTGTGGCCCTCCTCGGGCGGGGCCGCCTTCGTCCAGTGGAGCGCGGCGGGGCTCCGCCCCGTCTGGATCGAGATCCGCGTGGGCGAGCAGACCGGCGCGGGGGCGTAGGCGTCGGAAAACCGCATGCCCTGCGCGGCGAGCCGCTCGAGGTTCGGCGTGTGGAAGATCGCCCCCTTCGAGCCGGCGACGCCCGGGGCCATCTCGACGGACGTGCCGTCCCAGCCCTGGTCGTAGGAGATCATGAGCACGATGTTGGGCCGGCGGTCGGCGGCCGGGGCGGCGGTCGCCATGGCGACGAACGCGGTGGCCGAGAGCCAGGCGGCGGCGAACATGCGGCGGGCCGTGGTCATCGTGCGCCTCCCCGGGGTGGACGCTCGCGCGGCGGACGGCTGCCGGGCTTCCGCGGGCCGCCCTCGGGCACGACGTCGTTGAGGCCGGAGAAGTCGGGGCGGGCCCTGCCGTCGGGCGGCGCCTCGACGCGGTGCCGGAAGATCACCGTGTTGTCGAGCTTCAGGTCGTCGGTCCAGATGAACGTCGCCCCCTTGAAGTCGGCGTCGGAGAAGGGCTGCTTGGGGCCGACGTCCTCCTCCGTGTATTCCCGCGCCGGCTTCCAGCCCGTGTCGTCGAAGTCCACGGCGAACCAGTTCTCGGGGATCGGCGTGTTCTCGACCCGCGGGTCCGTCGTGTCGCCGCCGACCGGGCCCTTCGAGAAGCAGCGGGCCTTCCATGAGCCGTCGGTCACGGTGCCGTCGGCGAACCTGAGGATGAACCCCGCGTCGCCGACGTTCGTGTTGGCGTATTCCATGCCGGTCTTCGGGTCGGCGTTGTCCTTGGCCATGACCGCGATCATCATCGGGTACTTCGGCAGGATGTCGACCGAGATCACGTTGTGGGGGATGAACGCGATCGAGTCCACCGCCACGAGTTCGCCGTTGACGTAGAGGATGAACCAGTTGTCGGCGTAGACGTTGGCCCGGATCGTGTCGTCGAGCGACGGCTTCCGGAGGCGGGGGGGCTCGGCCGCCACGGTGGCGACGAGGCACGAGGCGGCAGCGAGGCAGAATGCGGACGGGACGCGGGATGGCAGTCGCTGGACCGGGGGCATTGTTGGTCGGGCTCGTCAGGGTGGCTGGATGGAGCGGTTTTTACATTGAACGGCCGGGGCGGGGAAAGGATTCGCCGCCTCGTGAGTCGCGGCCTATGACGGAACCAGCGCGTCCCGCAGCACCTGCATCGTGTGCCGCACGCGGACGGGCGAGCCGATCCGCTTCAGGTGCAGCCGCAGCTGCGTGAGGCAGCCGATGTTGCCGCTCACGACGACGTCGGCCCCCGTCGCGGCGACGTGCCGGGCCTTCTGCCCGCCGAGCGACGCGGCGATCGCCGGCTCGTCGAGGTTGTAGGTGCCGGCGCTGCCGCAGCAGAGGTGGGCGTCGGCGATCTCGAGGAGTTCGAGGCCGGGCACCGCCGTGAGGAGGTCGCGGGGCTCGCGGCGGACGCTCTGGGCGTTCGCCAGGTGGCACGCGTCGTGGTACGCGGCCTTGAGACGCACGCGACGGAAGGCCTCGCGGAGGCCGAGCCGGGCCAGGAACGCGCTCACGTCCACCACGCGGTGGCGGAAGGCCTCGGCGCGGGCCTCGTCGGGCGTGCCCCGGAGGACGAGGTGGTATTCGTGCATCGCCGAGCCGCAGCCGGCGGCGTTCGTGAGGATCGCGTCCACGTCGGTGGGAAACGCGTCGAGGTTTTGCCTCGCGAAGCAGCGCGCCGCCCGCAGGTCGCCGGTGTGCCAGGCGAGGCCGCCGCAGCAGCCCTGCCCGCGGGGCACGACCACCTCGACGCCGTTCCGCGTGAGCACCTCGATCGTGGCCGCGTTGATGTCGGGGTCGAGCACCTGCTGGGCGCAGCCCGCGAGCAGCGCCACGCGGGCCCGGCGCTCGCCGCGGGCCGGATTGACGTCGGCAAGGGCCGCGGCACCGGGAACCGCGTCGGGAATGAGGTCGAGCATCGGGCGCAACGCCCGCGGCGTGAGCCGGCGGACGAGCCCCAGCCGCCCGAGCCGCGTGGCGAGCCGGAACCGCGACGGGAACGGCACCGTCGCCGCGGCGACCCACCGGCGCAGGCGGTCCACCAGGCCGCGCTTCGCCCGCGGCGCCGCGAGCGCCCGGAACGGGCTGATGAGGTCGCGGTAGGGCACGCCGCTCGGGCAGGCGGGCTCGCAGGCGAGGCAGCCCAGGCAGCGGTCCACGTGCGGCTGCGCCGCCTCGAACGTCATGCGGCCCTCGAGCACCTCCTTCATGAGCACGATCCGGCCCCGGGGCGTGTCCATCTCCTGTCCGAGTTCGTGGTACGTGGGGCACGCCGCGAGGCAGAACCCGCAGTGGACGCACGCCGACACCGCGTCGGCCATCGGCCGTCCGAGCGGCCCGAGCTTCTCGGCGGGAATGTCGTGGAGCATGGTCAAGCCCGGGGCGAGCGGTCGGTGACGTCGTCGAGCGTCGGGAAGCGGTCGTCGGGGTCCAGTGCCTGTTTCACGGCCGCCTCGATCGCCCACGTCGCGCGGCCGCCAACCCACAAGGGGCCGCCGCCGCGGAGCGCGAGCCCGCGGGGCGGCGCGGCGTGCGACCAGGCCACCTCGCCGCCGCAACTCACGTGGGCGGCGGCATGGCGGCCGACCTCGTCGGGCGCGACGTCGGCCACGAAGGCCCACGGCGTTTCGCGGATCTCGCGCCAGATGCCGTCGTCGATCGCCGCACCGCCGATCTCGCGGGCCTGCGCGTCGAGCGCCGCCGGCGGCCCGGCCAGCCGCACGAGGAGCGAATCGCCGCCGGGCGGCACGTCGAGCGCGTCGATCTCGAATCGCGACCGGGCGAGCTCCGCGAGCCGCGCGGCCGTGAACGGCAGGCGGAGCGTCCGTGTGGCCGCCGGCTTCGGAAACACCTTGAACGTCGCCTCGCCGATCGCGGCGAACCGGCCCAGGCTGCCGACGAGGAATTTCGGGACGTCGAACCCGGCCGCGTTCTTCACGACCTTGCCGCCGAGCCGCAGCAGCCGGCCCAGCCCGTCCACGATCCTCACGCCGAGGATGAAGTCGCGGACGCCGCCCGAGCGGAACCTTCCCGGGCCGTACGCGTTCGCCGCCACGACGCCGCCGATCGTGGTCCCCGCCTCGACGAGGAGCGGGTCGAACGGCAGGTGCTGTCCCCGCTCCGCGAGCGCCGCCACGACCTCGCGGACGGGCGTGCCGGCGAGCGCCGTGATCGTGAACTCGGCGGGGTCGTACTCGGTGATCCCGCGGAGCGAGGTCGTCGTGATCGTGGTCGCGTCGACGTCCGACAGCCGCGGCTTCGTCGCCGCGCCGCGGACGATCACCCGCGGTGCGGCGAGCACGGCGTCGCGGAGTTCGGCGAGGGTGGCGGGGGCGATCATTCGCGGCAGATGACGCCGGCCCTCTCCAGCGGGTGGAGGCCGACGTGGGCCAGGGCGGGCGCGCCGGTGCCCGCTGGAAACATCTTGCCGGGATTGGCGATGCCGAGCGGGTCGAAGGCGGCGCGGATCCGCTGCATGCAGTCGATCTCGTCGGCGGAGAACATGTCGGGCAGGAAGTCGCGCTTCTCGACGCCCACGCCGTGCTCGCCGGTGATCGAGCCCCCCATCGCCACGCACATCTTGAGAATTCGGCCGGCGAGCGTCTCGGCCCGCTCGAGGCCCCCCGCCTCGCGACCGTCGAAGAGGATCAGCGGATGGAGGTTGCCGTCGCCCGCGTGAAAGACGTTGGCCACGCGGAGCCCGGCCTCGCGCGACATCTCCGTGATCCGGCGGAGCGCCTCGCCGAGCCGGCGGCGGGGCACGACGCCGTCCTGCACGATGAAGTCGGGCGACAGCCGGCCCACGGCGCTGAACGCGCTCTTGCGGCCCTTCCAGATGGCGAGCCGCTCCTCGGCGTTCCTCGCCGGCCGCATCTGGACGGGCCGGCTCGCGGCGAGCACGGCGTCGAGCCGCTCGCGGTCGGCGGCCACCGCCTCCCGCGGCCCCTCGAGTTCCACCACGAGCACGGCCTCGCAGCCCGGCGGATAGTCGGCGCGCACCGCGGCCTGCGCCGCCTCGATGGCGAGCGCGTCCATGATCTCGAGGGCCCCCGGCAGGAGGCCGCTCGCGATCACGGCCGAGACGGCGTCGCCGGCCTCCTCGAGCGTGCGGTAGCCGGCGAGTACGGTATGGAGGCACTCCGGCCGCGGCAGGAGCTGGAGCGTGATCTCCAGCGCGATGCCGAAGAGCCCCTCGTTGCCGGTGAACAGCCCGCACCAGTCGGGCCCGAGTCGCTCGCGGCCCCCGCCCCAGCGCACGACCTCGCCCGTCGCGAGCACGGCCTCGATGCCGAGCACGTGGTTCGAAGTCATGCCGTGCTTGAGGCAGTGTGCGCCGCCCGAGTTGAAGGCCACGTTGCCCCCGATCGTGCAGACGGTCTGCGACGACGGATCGGGGGCGTAATAGAGACCGTGCGACGCGGCGGCGGTCGTGACCTGCGTGTTGACGACGCCCGGCTCGACGACGGCGATCCGCCGGCCGGGATCGAGCCGCAGGATCTTGTTCAGTCGGTTGAGGGCGATGACGACGCCGCCGGCCACGGGCAGCGATCCGCCCGAGAGGCTCGTGCCGCTGCCGCGGGCCACGAACGGGAGTCGCAGGTCATGGCAGGCCCGCACGATCGCGACGACCTCCTCCCGCGTCTCCGGCACCGCCACGGCGAGCGGCCGCGTGCGGAACGCGGTCAGCCCGTCGCTCTCGTAGGCCGCGAGCTCGACCGGTCGCGTGAGCAGACGATCGGGCGGAAGGATCGCACCGAGCCGGGACACCGCGACAAAATCGGGCAAGGTCGATGTCACCGCGCGCAGGCCCTGCCCTCGATTCAGCCGTCCGGCGTGTCGAGCAGGTGCTGGAGCCGCGCGGCGAGTTCCCCGGGGAAACGCTTCGGCCACGACGCGTCGATCAGGCCGATGCCGATCATGTCGCGCAGGTGCATCTTGTCCTTGTCGCGATACGACGTGAGCTTCATCCGTACGAGGGCTTCGAGGCCGAGCACGCGGTACGCGCGAAATGACACGCTCTCGGCCACGTCGGGCACTGCGGCGGCATATTCGGGCCGCACCTTCTCACCCGCGAAGACGACGTGCACCGCGTCGCGGGCCTTGCCTCCGGGGCCATCGAGGAACATGTCGATGCCGGAGGCGTGGCGATGGACGAAGCCGGCCGCAGCCATG
>JBJTPA010000004.1:0-18620 GCA_046074885.1 Planctomycetaceae bacterium | reverse complement strand
CCTGCATCGCAGCGGCCCGCGGGCCAACAAGGCCTTCGTGCCGGTCAACTGCGCGGCGCTCACGCCGACGCTCGCCGAGAGCCAACTCTTCGGCCACGAGAAGGGGGCGTTCACCGGCGCCGCCGGCAAGTCGCTCGGCATCTTCCGTGCCGCCCAGGGCGGCGTCGTGTTCCTCGACGAGATCGGGGAGATGCCGGCCGAGCTCCAGCCCAAGCTCCTCCGCGTGCTCCAGCAGCGCGAGGTGATCCCGGTCGGCGCGACCGAGCCCGTGCCGATCGACGTGCAGATCGTGGCCGCGACCAATCGCGACCTCGAGCAGGAGGTCGAGAAGGGCACCTTCCGCGAGGACCTCTACTACCGGCTCAACATGATCGAGCTGAAGGTCCCGCCGCTCCGCGAGCGGAAGGAGGACATCCCGCACTTCATCGAGTTCTTCGCGCAGAAGTTCTCCGACCGCTACCGGCTTCCGGTCTGGCAGCCCTCGCCCGAGACGCTCGCCGAGTTCTGTGCCTACCCGTGGCCCGGCAACGTCCGGCAGCTCGAGCACGCCATCGAGCAGGGCTACGTGCTGCAGACCGACCCCAGGGTTCCGTCGCGGTCGTCCGGCAAGGCGGCGGTCCCCGGCCGCCTGCCGTGCCTCGAACTGGCCAAGCTCCGGGAGCAGGCCATCAAGGAGGCGCTCGAGATCACGCGCGGCCACAAGGCGAACGCCGCCAAGCTCCTCGGCGTGCATGCCAACACGATGACCCGGCTCCTCAAGGAGCTGGAGTCCGGCACACCGGCCGACGGCGACGAGTAACCGCGTTGGCCCGTGGGTGCAGGGTTTCTTGCCCGCACCTGCACCGAAGAGGCCGCGGCATTCGGCAGGTTGAAAAACCTGCCGCCACACAGGCTGGGAGGGTCACGTCTTCACGCCGTGGGTGCAGGTTTTCCAACCTGCACGTGCACCAGAGTGGAGCACGCCTTCCGCAGGTTGAAAAACCTGCGGCCACACAGGCTGGGCGGATCACGTCTTCACGCCGTGGGTGCAGGTTTTCCAACCTGCACGTGCACGAGAGTGGAGCACGCCTTCCGCAGGTTGAAAAACCTGCGGCCACATGAGGGCAGGCGTCCGGCCACATCCTGAGGATGCGCTCACGGCAGGCGGCAGGTGCCGTCGGCGCAGGAGCCCGCGATCGCGTAGCGACGCTTGGCCACGAACCGGTAGAGCGCGGCCCAGAGCGGGAGGCTGCCGGGCACGTGGAGCGGCAGGGCGAGCGGCCAGAGGAGCGGCAGTCGCCGCGTCAGGTAGCGCACTGCCTCGGCGCCGCCGTGGGCGCGGCCCGACCGGTCGACGACGTACATCTGCCGCATCAGGTCGTCCGCATCCAGTTCGGGAAAATCCCGCCCCACCTCGGGATCATGGAGCGACACGAACCGCAGGCTGCGCCAGGCGTCGAGTCGCCGTAACATCGCGATCTGCCCCTGGCAGAATCGGCAGTGGCCGTCGTAGAGGACGGTATCGCGGGTCGGATGCGTCGCGGTGGTGATCATGGCCGCTTCTCCACCACATGAAACCGTACGCGGCCGGCCACGATAACCCCAATCGCTTCCGCTCGCCGCCCTCACTGCCCGCCCGAGAGTGCTCGCGGCAGCGTGATGAAGTGCAGCACCGTCACGGCCCCCACGGAGAGGAGCGTCCACGGGGCCCAGTCTGGGGCCGTGAACACCCGTCGTCCGCCGGCGCCGTCGAAGGGCAGCAGCACCGCCGAATCAATGAGCAGCATCTCGACGCCCACGATGCAGGCGAAGAGGCCGGCCGCCAGGCAGAAGCTTTTCCACATGGTTCTTCGGGCGCGGGTTCTTCGGGGGAAGAGGTTCTTCGAGAGAGTGTGTCGGCCGGCGGCGGCCCGCGGCTCCATGGTCGCAGCGGCCACCGCGACGGTGCGGGTCGTGCGGGTGGTGCGGGCCGCCGTCAGGCCTCGGCGGCCCCGGCCGCGGGGTCGGGGGCCGCTCCCGGTCGCGGCGGCCGCCGCTCGGCGTCGGTGCCGGGCACGAGCTGCGGGGTGCCCGTCGACTGTTCCACGATCGTGGCCAACTCTGCCCCGTCGATGACCTCGCTCTCGATCAGCCGCCGCGTCACGGCCTCGAGGGCCGCCCGCCGCGACTCGATGATCCGCCGCACCTTCTCCATCGCCTCGTCGACGATCCGCCGCACCTCCTCGTCGATCTCGCGGGCGGTCTCTTCGCTGTGGGAGCGGGCCGCGGGCAGGTCGGCGCCGGCCGCGGCGAGGAACGGCGACCGCGGGTTCTCCCGGTAGGTCACGCGGCCCAGCCGGCTCATGCCGTAGTCCATCACCATGGCGCGGGCGATCTCGCTGGCCCGCTCGAGGTCGTTCTGGGCCCCGGTCGAGACGTCGGCGTAGACGAGCTCCTCGGCGATCGTGCCGGCCAGGAGCACCTGGATGCGGCTCTCGAGTTCCGACTGCGTGAGCAGGTAGCGGTCGTCCTCGGGCCGCTGCATGGTGTAGCCCAGGGCCGCCAGGCCGCGGGGGATGATCGACACCTTGTGGACCGGGTCGGTGTTGGGCAGCGAAAAGGCCACCAGCGCGTGGGCCGCCTCGTGGTAGGCGACCCGCTTCTTCTCGTCCTCGTGGATCACCCGCTTCTTCTTCTCGAGGCCGGCCGTGACCCGCTCCACGCCCTCGTTGAACTCGGCCATGCCCACCGACGTCTTGTCGTTGCGGGCGGCGAGCAGGGCCGCCTCGTTGACGAGGTTCGCGAGATCGGCCCCCACGAAGCCCGACGTGATCCGCGCGATCTGGGCGAGGTCGACCGCGGGGTCGAGCTTCACCTCGGCCACGTGCACGCGGAGGATCGCCTCGCGGCCGCGGACGTCGGGGCGGTCGACGAGCACGTGGCGGTCGAAGCGTCCCGGCCGGAGGAGGGCCGGGTCGAGCGTCTCGGGGCGGTTGGTCGCCGCGAGCACGATCACGCCGGAGTTGCTGCCGAAGCCGTCCATCTCCACGAGCAGGGCGTTGAGCGTCTGCTCCCGCTCGTCGTGGCCGCCGACCACGCTCGTGCCGCGGGTTTTGCCGAGGGCGTCAAGTTCGTCGATGAAGATGATGCAGGGGGCCTTGGCCGCCGCCTGCTTGAACATGTCGCGGACCCGGGCGGCTCCCACGCCGACGAACATCTCGACAAAGTCGCTGCCCGAGAGGCCGAAGAACGGCACCCCCGCCTCGCCGGCGATCGCCTTGGCGAGCAGTGTCTTGCCCGTGCCCGGCGGTCCGACGAGCAGCACGCCCTTGGGGATGTGACCGCCGAGAACCTGGTACTTCTCGGGATTCCGCAGGAACTCCACCACCTCGCGCAGCTCCTCCTTGGCCTCGTCGATGCCGGCGCAGTCGTCGAAGGTGATGCCGAGGTCCTCTTGGGCGTACATCTTCCCGCGGCTGCGGCCGAAGGCCATCGGGCTGCCGGCGCCGCCGATCCGCCGCATCATGAGGAACAGGAGCAGCCCGAAGAGGCCGGTGATGACGAGCAGGGGGATCCAGTTTCGCCACGGGCTCGGCGGATCCTCGTAGCGGAAGTCCACGTGATGCTCGCGGAGGAGCGACTTGATGTCCTCCTCGCAGCTCTCGCTGGGAAGCTTGGCGACGGTGAACCGGCGGGCGGCCGCCACCGTCCCGGGCCCGGCGGGCCGTCCTCCGTCGGCCGCCGACGTGCCGGGGCCGGTCGGCTCCTCGCGGACGCGGCCCGAGACGCCGAAGGCGCCGATGACGACGTCGTGGAGCTCGCTGCACCGCGTCTCGCCGCGGCCGTCCGTCCCGCGGCTGACCGCGACCCAGCGATCCGCTCCTTCGGCGTCGGCGGCCCGGATGAGCCGTTCGAGGTCGCTGTAGGAGATCTCGAGCTGGGGAGCCGTGCCGACGAGGCTCAGGGCGAAGAGGCTCGCGACCCCGGCCGCCACCAGATACCAGACCACGTTGCCGCCCGCCGAGGGACGGCGTTCGGCGGGCCGCTTGGCGGCGTTGCGCTTGCCGGGCATGGACACCCCTGACGCGGGACCGGAGGCCGGCCAAGCCGCCTCCCCGGACGCTCCTCGGACGCTCCTCGGACGTTCATGGCATCGTAAGACGCCGTCGGCCGCCGGACAAACGGCCGGCACGACCGCCGCATGGCACTCTCCGGGCCGGGGGTGATAGACTCTCCGGGCTTCGACCCTCGCCTCCGCTTGCCCCGCCCGATGCCCGTATCCGCCAGTCACCACGCCTGTGCGGATCCCGGGGAAGCCGTCGCCGCCCCCCGCCCCTCCCGGGGCGACGCCCTGCGGGTCGCGATCCTGGGCTCGACCGGCAGCATCGGCACGAGCACGCTCGACGTGGTCGCGGCATCGGAGGGGCGGTTCGAGCCGTGGCTTCTGGCCGCCGCGCGGAGCGTGGGCCCGCTCCTCGAGCAGGCCCGCCGCTTTCGGCCGGCGTGGGTGGCCGTCGCCGACCCGGCGGCCGCCGCGACGATCTGCGCCGGCGCCCTGCCGGCGGGCACCCGGCTGGCCGTCGGCCCCGAGCCGCTCGCCGAGCTCGCGGCCGACCCCTCCGTGGACCGTGTCGTATCCGCCATCGTGGGGGCTGCCGGGCTCAGGAGCACCTGGGCGGCCCTCGCGGCCGGCAAGACCGTGGCCCTGGCCAACAAGGAGACGCTCGTCATGGCCGGGCCGCTCGTGACGCGGCTCGCCGAGCGGTCGGGGGGCGCTATCCTGCCCGTGGACAGCGAGCACTCGGCGATCCACCAGGCGCTCTGCTCGGGCGCTCCCGGCGAGGTGGCGCGGATCGTCCTCACCGCGAGCGGCGGCCCGTTCCGCACCCGGCCTCCCCAGACGCTCGCGGACGTGACGCCCGCCGAGGCCCTCCGCCACCCGACCTGGTCGATGGGGCCCAAGATCACGATCGACTCCGCCACGATGATGAACAAGGCCCTCGAGCTCGTGGAGGCCCGCTGGCTGTTCGGCGTGCCGGCCGAGAAGCTCGCCGTGCTCGTCCACCCGCAGTCGATCGTCCACTCGCTCGTGGAGTTCGTGGACGGCTCGGTCGTCGCGCAACTGAGCCCGCCCGACATGCGGCTGCCCATCCAATACGCCCTCTCGCACCCACGACGCATGCCCGGACCCGCACGGCGGCTCGATTTTGCGCGGGCCTTCGCGCTCGAGTTCGAGCCGCCCGACCCGCTGCGATTCCCGGCCCTGCGGCTCGGGCACGAGGCCGCGGCCCGCGGCGGCACCGCCGGCGCCGTGCTCAACGCGGCCAACGAGGAGGCGGTCGGCCGGTTCCTCGCCGGCAGCCTGCGGTTCGCCGACATCGCCGAGGTCTGCGGCCGCGTGCTCGAGGCGCACCCCTTCGCGGCCGAGCCGTCGCTCGACGACGTGCTGCGGCTCGACGCCTGGGCGCGGGCGGAGGTGCGGGCATGGGGCTGACGCTCCCGACTTTGCTCGTGCCGCTCGCCGCCGCGGGCTGGCTCCACTGGCTCGCGCAGCCGTCGAGCTGGGGGGTGATCGTCCAGGTCGCCGGCGGACTGGGCTTCGTGATCTTCGTCCACGAACTCGGCCACTTCCTCGTGGCCAAGGCCTGCGGCGTGAAGGTGGAGAAGTTCTTCCTCGGCTTCGACGTCGGCGGCCTCAAGCTCCTGAGCTTCCGGCGCGGCGAGACGGAGTACGGCATCGGCGCGCTGCCGCTGGGCGGCTACGTGAAGATGCTCGGCCAGGACGACAACCCGTCGGCCGCGGCCGGCGAGGCGGAGCGGGCGCGGCTCTCGGGCGATCTGCCGCCGGAGCCGGTGAACGAGCCGCACCCCGCCTGGGATCCCCGCAGCTACCCTGCCAAGAGCGTGCCCCAGCGGATGGCGATCATCTCGGCGGGCGTGACGATGAACGTGATCTTCGCCGTGCTCCTGGCGGCGCTGGCCTATGGCCGCGGCGTCCGGGAACTCACCTGCGCGATCTCGAGCGTGCGGGCCGGCGGCGCGGCCTGGCAGGCCGGCCTGCGGACGGGCGACAAGATCACGGCGATCGCCGGCCGCAGCGACCCGGTGTTCAAGGACCTGCAGCAGGGCGTCACGCTCGGCGACCTCGCCAGCGGGGTCGAGTTCACGATCCGCCGGCCCGGCGAGGCGGCGGAGCGTACGGCGCTCCTCAAGCCCGACACGGCGCTCGGCGCGCCGACGGTGGGCGTGATCAGCCCGTGCTCGCTCGTGCTGCCGGCCGACCTCCCGGCCGGCCTGCCCGGCAGCGCGGGGCGGGCACGGCCGACGCTGGCCGCGGGCGACGCGATCCGTGCGGTGGACGGCACACCCGTGGGCACCTATGCCGAACTCTTCGCCGCGCTCTCGCGCAACCTCTCCGCGCCGGTCACGCTCACGGTCGAGCGGAAGGCCGCAGGCAAAGACGAGGAGCCCACGAAGGAGATCGCCGTCGAGCTGCCTCCGCAGCACCGGCGCTCGCTCGGCTTGGCGATGACGGCCGGCGAGATCCGCGCCGTGCAGGCCGATTCGCCGGCGGCGGCGGCGGGCATCAGGCCGGGCGACCGGATCCTCTCGGTCGATGGCGTCGCGGCCGGCGATCCGCTCACGCTCGACGACCGGCTCCGCGTGCTCGTGGGCGAGCGGGTCGCGCTCGTGCTCGGCCATGACGGCGAGCCCGACCGAGCGGTGGACGTCGTGCCCCGCGAGGTCACGTGGCGCGACGACGAGTCGATGCCCGCGGCCTGCCTCGCCTCCGTGCCGTGCCTCGGCGTCGCGCTGACCATCGATGCGACCGTGGCGGCGGTCGAGCCCGGCGGGCCCGCGGCGCAGGCCGGCGTCGTGCCGGGCGACCGCGTCGGCCGGGCCTGGCTGCTCGACGGCCGCGATCGCGTGGCCGGCGACAAGGGCATCAACCTCTCCGTCGACACGCCCAACTGGCCGGCAGTGATGGCCCGCCTGCAGTACGCATCCGACGGCGACGCCGTCCGCCTCGCGGTGACCGGTGCCGACGGCAAGGCCCGCGAGGTCGATGTCGAGCCCACCGACGCCCCGGACCTGTTCGTGACCGACCGCGGACTCATCTTCGAGCCGCTCACCCGCCAGGTGCAGGCCGGCTCGTTCGCCGGCGCCCTGCGGATGGGGCTGCGACAGGCGGGCTCCGACCTCCGGCTCGTCTACGGCTTCCTCGGCAAGCTCTTCCGCCGCGACATCAATCCCCGGCTCGTCGGCGGGCCGATCGAGATCGCCAAGCAGGCGGGCCGGTCGGCGCAGGAGGGCTTCAGTCGGCTGCTTCTCTTCCTGGCGATGCTCAGCGCGAACCTCGCCGTGGTGAACTTCCTGCCGGTGCCGGTGCTCGACGGCGGGCACATGGTCTTCCTGCTCTACGAACTCGTCTTCCGCAGGCCGCCGAGCGAGCGGGTGGTGATCGCGCTGAGCTACCTGGGACTCGCGCTGTTGCTCTCGATGATGCTGTTCGTCGTGTTCCTCGACTTGAACCTCATCCCGAGGTTCGTGAACCAGTGATGCGGGCGGTGCAGGCCAGGATGCCGCAGGCGACGGCGGCGAGGCCTGCCGTGGCGGCGAACGCGACCGCCGGCCCCTCTGGCCCGCGCTCCCAGAGCCAGCCCGCGAGCAGGTTCGCCGGCAGGGCCATGAGCCCCTGCACGAGCGCGTACCAGCCGAAGGCGCCCCCCTGGCCGCCGGCCGGCGCCAGCGCCGCCACGAGCGCCCGCTCCGCCGGCTCCGCCAGGCCGTAGGCCACGCCCACCGCCGCGAGCAGCGGCAGCGTGGTCGCGAGGCTCCCGCTCGCCGCCAGGCCCGCGTAGGCCGCCGCGAACGCGAGCCATCCCGCGGCGAGCACGACGGCGGGGTGCCGGCGGTCGGTGAACCGGCCGGCCACGAGGCTCGCGCCGCTCTTGGCCAGGCTCACGCCGAGCCAGACGAGCGGCATCGACTCGTCGGGCAGGCCGAGTCCGAACTTCCCGACCCGCAGGAGCAGGAACTGCTCGCTCGACGCCCCCAGGGCCCACACGGCCACGCCCGCGAGGAGGACCACCTGCGGGACCGTGAGCCGGGCCGCCGGCGCCGCCGTGCGGGCGGCGTGGGCGCGGCCCGGCGCGTCGCGGACGAACCGCCAGATCACGGCGAGCGTGGCGAGGCCCGG
This sequence comes from Planctomycetaceae bacterium, assembly GCA_046074885.1. Classification (GTDB taxonomy): domain Bacteria; phylum Planctomycetota; class Planctomycetia; order Pirellulales; family UBA1268; genus QWPN01. Next base: position 10,462 of record JBJTPA010000004.1, on the reverse strand, counting down.
CAACAGCGTGACGAGAAAGAGAGTCCGCAGGTGGCCGGGAAACGCGAGCAGAAACGCGGTCGCGGCAAGCGGCCCGAGCGCCGCGCCCGCGTGGTCGAGGGCGCGGATGTGGCCGAACGCGCGGCCGCGGACCTCGGGGGGCGCGTGGTCGGCGACGAGCGCGTCGCGGGGCGCGGAGCGGACGCCCTTGCCCAGCCGGTCCACGGCCCGCACGAGGATCACGCCCGCCGGCGTATACATGAGGCCCATGAGCGGCCGCACGATCGCGGAGAGCCCGTAGCCCACGATCACGAGCGGCCGGCGGCCGACCCTGTCGGAGGCGACGCCCGCGGGCAGCCGGGCGACCGCGGCCACGGCGTTCGCGAGGCCGTCCACGAGGCCGACCTGCACGCCCGTGCCGCCGAGCGAGCGGATGAAGGCGGGCAGGAGCGGGTAGATGGCCTCGCTCGAGAAGTCGGTCAGGAAGCTCGTCCAGCCCAGGGCTCGGACGGCGGGCGGCAGCGGCGACGCGGGTTCGGCGGTGCGGCCCATCGGGTCCGCATTCTACGGGCTCCGCGGGCCCGCGGCCGACGGACCGCCGCCGACGCTTGTCCGGGCCCGCGCAGCGCCACATACTTCGCCCGCCGGGGGAGCACCCCGCGGCGGGGTTTCCCGGGGCCGCCCATCGACACTTGCAGGAGCCATGCCATGTCGCGTTCGATGCCGCTCGTCCTGACGATCATCCTGGGAATCGTCCTGTCGGCCGTCGGTGTGCCGGCCCGCGGCCAGGGACTGCTCGAGGCGATCGGCGACGCGATCGACGCGTCGATGGACGACGGCGACGTCCACCAGCATCACAACCACGACGACTACTATCCGCCGAACTATCCGAGCACGCACTACCACAAGGTCTGGGACGGCGACCACTGGGACTACGTGCCGCACACGAACAACGTCTATCCGGGCAACGTCGTGTATCCGGGCGCGACCGTCGTGAGTCCGGTGACCACGAACGTGGTGGCCAACGCGCTGCCCTACAAGGGCCCGGGCGTCACGATCGCCCTGGAGGAGGAGGTCGGCGGGCAGGTGGCCTACGTGATCGACGGCCGGGAACCGGCCACGATCCAGGCGGGCCAGCAGCAGACGCTGACGAGCAAGGGCAAGTACGAGATCCGCTTCTCCCGCGGCCGGTCCGCGGACGGCCGCGACTTCGGCCAGGCCCGCTACACCGTCACCGAGGGGAACTACCACTTCGAGGTGACCGACAAGGGCTGGGAGCTGCTGCGCGACAAGGAGCAGCCGAACATCGTCACGACGCAGATCCAGCCCGCGTCGCCGGCGGGCATCAAGACCAACGCCCTGCCGCCCAAGCCGGCGCCGGCTGCGGCGCCGGCTCCGGCAGCCACCCCTCCGGCCGCGGCCACCGCCCAACCGGCCAAGCCAGCGGCCGTTCCCGCCGCCGTGCCGGCGGCCGCCGCGGTGCCCGCCAACACCATTCCCCCGGCGCCCCCGGCCGGCGGCTGAGGACGGCGGGCCGATGCGGCCAATCCACGTCGTGCCGGCCGCGGCGGGATCGCGACACTACGTCTCGAAGGGCGCGTCGGCGATCGCGACCGACGCCACGGCGGCACTGCAGAAGGCGGCCGGGGCCCCCGGCTGCCCGGCCCGCGCCGCCTGATCCGGGTCACACTTGATCCTCACGCGTGATCCGCCCCGTGGTCCGGTTGCCTCGCAACCGGATTGTGCGGCCGATCCACGGGCCGGATTCCAGTCGCGAGGCGACTGGGCCGCGAGACGAGGTGATCGCGGAAGCGCGAGGCTCATGTGGGAGCCGTATGACGGCCGCCGGTCACTGCCGCTCGGCGCCCGTGTCGAGCACGGCCATGAAGGCCTTCTGCGGGATGTCCACGGAGCCGATGCTCTTCATCCGCTTCTTGCCCTCCTTCTGCTTCGCCCAGAGCTTCTTCTTGCGGGAGATGTCGCCGCCGTAGCACTTGGCGGTGACGTTCTTCCGCATCGCGGAGATCGTCTCGCGGGCGATCACCTTCGTGCCGATCGCGGCCTGCAGGGCGATCTCGAACATGTGGCGGTCGATCTCGCCGCGGAGCTTCTTGACGATCGCCCGGCCGCGGCGGTCGGCGTCGCGACGGTCACAGATGATCGAGAGGGCGTCCACCTTCTTGCCCCCCACGAGGATGTCCATCCGCACGAGGTCCGCGGGAAAGTACCCGACGAGCTCGTAGTCCATCGTGCCGTAGCCGCGGGTCACGCTCTTGAGCTTGTCGTGAAGGTCGTAGATCACCTCGGCGAGCGGCAGGTCGAAGCTGAGCATCGCCCGCGTCGGCGAAAGGTACTCGGTCTTGAGGTAGGTGCCGCGGCGGTCGGTGCAGAGCTGCATGACCGGGCCGATGTGCTCGACCGGGACGAGGAAGTTCGTCCGCACGATCGGCTGGCGGAACTCCTCGATCTGCCCCGAGTCGGGCACGTCCTGCGGGTTCGTGATCTCGATCGTCTCGCCGTCGCTTTTGAGGATCTGGTAGGTGACGTTCGGCGCGGTCTGCACGAGGTCCAGGTCGGCCTCCTGCTCGAGCCGCTGCTGGATGATCTCCATGTGGAGGAGGCCGAGGAACCCGCAGCGGAAGCCGAAGCCCAGCGCCTCGCTCGACTCCGGCGCGTACTCGAACGAGGGGTCGTTGATGGCGAGTTTTTCCAGCGCGTCGCGAAGCTCCTCGAAGTTCTCCCCCTCGCTCGGATAGAGGCCGCAGTAGACCATCCGCTGCGGCGGCTTGTAGCCGGGCAGCGGGACCGCGGCGAGGTCGCCGGGGATCGTCACCGTGTCGCCGATGTGGACCTGCTTGACGTCCTTGATGTTGCAGACGAGGTAGCCCACCTGGCCGGCCACGAGCTCCTCGCAGGCCCGGCGCTGGGGGACGAACTGGCCCAGCTCGAGAACGTCGTGCGTGGCGCCGGTGCGGAGGAACCGGATCTTCTGCCCCTTCGTGATCCGGCCGTCGAGGAGCCGCACGTAGGTGATGGCCCCGCGGTAGCTGTCGTAGTGGCTGTCGAAGATCATCGCCCGGAGCGTCGCGTCGGGGTCCCCCTGCGGCGGCGGGATCCGCTCGACGATCGCCGCGAGCAGGTCGTCGATGCCGATGCCGGTCTTGGCGCTGGCCCTGATGACCTCGGAGGCGTCGATGGCGAGGCTCTGCTCCATCTCCAGGAGCACCTCGTCCACCCGGGCGTGGACGAGATCCACCTTGTTGATCACCGGCACGATGGCCAGGCTCTGGTTGATTGCCGCGTAGGCGTTGGCCACGGTCTGTGCCTCGACCCCCTGGAAGGCGTCCACGAGGAGCACGGCACCCTCGCAGCAGGCGAGGCTCCGCGAGACCTCGTAGTGGAAGTCGACGTGCCCGGGCGTGTCGATGAGGTTGAGTTCGTATCGCTCGCCGTTGTGCACGTGCTCCATCCTCACGGCCCGGGCCTTGATGGTGATGCCCCGCTGCCGCTCGAGCTCCATGTCGTCGAGCATCTGCTCCTTGAGTTGCCGCTTCTCGACGGTGCCGGTGCGCTCGAGGAGCCGGTCGGCCAGCGTGCTCTTGCCGTGGTCGATGTGCGCGATGATGGAGAAGTTGCGGATGTGCCGGCAGTCGATGCTCATGCCGCAATCCTACCCGCGCCGGTGGTCGAGACGGGCCAGGCCCGCGGCGCCGATCGAGCCGGCGTCGCCGCCGAGCGTGGCGTAGCGAATCGGCGTCCGCGCGGCGAGCAGGGGAAAGGCCCGTTCGCGGACCTCCGCGCGGACGCGGTCGATGAACAGCTTCCCGACCGGGTCGGACTCGCCGCCGAAGGTCATCGCCCCACCGATCACCACCACCGCGGGATCGACCGCGTGCATGAGGGTGACGACGCCGATGCCGAGCCAGCGGGCCGCCTCGAGCAGCACGCCCCGCGCCGTCTCGTCGCCGGCGGCCGCCGCGCGGCCGAGCAGCACCGTCGTGAGCTCCTCCCCCGCCGCGACGGCGGCCGCGAGCGATCCCGAGGCCCCCGCGGCGAGCCGCTCGCGGGCCATTGCCACCAGCGATGTCGCGCTCGCGTAGGCCTCGAGGTGCCCGGACTGCCCGCAGGGGCAGACCCGCGCCCCGGGCGACGGGTCGACGAGCACGTGGCCGCACTCGGAGCCGTGGCCGTGCTCACCCTCCACGTTCACGTCGCCGATGATGATGCCGCCGCCGACGCCCGTGCCGAGCGTCAGCATCACGAGGCTGCCGAGGCCGCGGGCCGAGCCGACCCAGAACTCCCCGTAGGCGGCGGCGTTGGCGTCGTTCGCGAACGTCACCGGCCGGCCGCAGTGGGCGCTCACGCGGTCGCGGAGCGGGAAGTCGTCCCAGCCCGGCAGGTTGCCCGCCCGCACGATCGTGCCGGCGGGTATGTCGATCGGGCCGGGCGACCCCAGGCCCACCCGCGCCACGTCGGCAGCGGTCAGGCCCGCGTCGGCAGCGAGCGCGTGCACGCCCCTGCCCATTCGCGCCGCGGCGTCCTCCGGCCCCCGCGCGACGTGCGTCGGCTCGCTGCGGAAGGCGACGAGGCGGCCCCGGTCGTCCACCAGGGCGCTCTTGATGTTGGTCCCGCCGAGATCCACGCCCGCGAAGAGCGGCAACGCCGCCTCGGCGAGCGGCAGGAGGTCACTCCGCATCGGCCGGAAGCCGCCCGGTCGCCACCGGCGGCGTCGGTCCCGTGCAGGCCTGCATGAAGGCCACGAGGTCCGCCTTGTCCTGCATCGACAGCTTGAGGGGCCGGATCTTGTCGCTGAGGTGCGGGTTTGCGTGGCCGCCCTTGTCGTACCACTCGACCACCTCCTCGAGCGTGGCCACCGAGCCGTCGTGCATGTACGGCGCCGACAGGGCGACGTTCCTGATCGTCGGCGTCTTGAAGGCACCGGTGTCCTTCTCGTCCTTCGTGACTGCGAACCGGCCGACGTCGGGGTTCTCCTTGTCCATGCCGATGCCGAGGTTGTGGTACTTCTCGTCGGCGAGGTTCGCGCCCACGTGGCAGGCCGTGCAGTTGCCCTTCTCGCCGAAGAATATCTCCCGGCCGCGCGCGGCCGACTCCGACATCGGGCTGGCCTCGACGGCCGCCTTGGCCTCGGCGTACTTCCGCGACAGTTCCGCATCGTCGGCGAGGTCGTCGGGGTCGAGGCCGGCGAGCGGCCGCCACTGCTCCGCGAAGTCGTAGGGCGACGGCCCCGTGACGATGGCCCGCTCGAAAGCGGCGATCGCCTGGCCGACCCGGTCGATCGTGACCTCGCCGAAGATCTTCTCGAACTGCTTCGCGTAGACCGGGATGCCCGCGAGACGCTTCACGACGCCCTCGTGGGTGAAGCCCATCTCGATGGGGTTCTGGATCGGACCCACGGCCTGGGCCTCGAGCGAGTCGGCGCGGCCGTCCCAGAACTGGGCCCCCGAGAGGATCCGGTTGGAGGAGACCGGCGAGTTGCGGCCGCCCTTCTGCCCGCGGATGCCCACGCCCGTCTGCGTGTGGGCCGAGTAGCCCTGCGCGGGATCGTGGCAGCTGGCACAGCTCACGGTGGAGTCGGCCGAGAGCCGCGGGTCGAAGTAGAGCTGGCGGCCGAGCTCGATCTTGGCGCGCGTGAGCGGATTCTTGTCGATTCCCGTGACCTGCGCGGCCCCCTGGGAGAGGCCCAGCGGCAGGACCGGCTCGAGCTCGACGAAGTTCTTGGGATCGGCGAGCCAGGCGTCGATCTCCGTGACCGTGACCGGACCGCTGCCAGGCACGCCAGCCGTGAGCGCTGGATCGCCGAGCGTCACCCGTTCGCGGGCCGTCACGGCCGGCCGCGCGGCGGCCTGCCCGGGAGCCGGGGCCGACGGAGGCGCGTCGATCGCCTGCCCGGCCTCCGCGATCCGCCGGTCGGCCTCGGCCGCGGCGGCCTTCGTCTCGTCCACCGCCCGGCGGACCGCCGACGCGGTGTCGGAGATCGCGCCGCCGCCCGTGCGGTCCTCGACCGCGACCACCTCGATCGACTCGTCCACCTTGCCGCCGCCGGCGGCGCCCGGGCCGCCCGCGGGCGCACAGCCGATCACGAGCGCCGGAAGGAGAAACACGCCACGCGCGCTGGCACACCGACGCTGCAGGGAAATCGAGGCTGACACGGCCGGCTCTCCACGGGACGATGGGGAGGACGATGGAATGGTCCGGCACGACCGGGGTGGCGGTGACGGCACCGCGAAAGTGTAGACCGAAAACGCCGGTGCGAGGAGGCGGACCTCGGGGCAAGGCGGCCCGGCCGCGGTCAGCCTGCCAGGTCGGGCGTGGCCAGCCAGTCCAGTTCGCCCGGCTGCCCGGGTCCGTCGTCGAGTCGGATCGCCGCCACCGCCCCCTTCTGCATGCGGATCGCGGCCGACCCGTCGCCGATCGACAGCGCCACCAGCCGGCCCACGCACGGGGCATGCCCCACCCAGGCGACCTGCGCGGCGTCCTGCTGCACGGTCCACTCGGTGAGCGCCTGCCAGTCCGAGCCCGGGGCCAGCGACTCGACCACCCCCACGCGGCGACAGCCCAGTTCCTCCGCGAGGATCGCCGCCGTCTCGCGGGCGCGAACCAGCGGGCTGGTGGCCACGAGATCGACCTCCATGCCGGCCTCGGCCAGCAGCCTGACGAGCCGGGCGAACGACTTGCGTCCCTTCTTCGTCAAGCGCCGCGCGTGGTCGGCTCCGTCCGGGCCGACGTCCTCGGCGACGGCGTGGCGGACGACGTACAGGCGGGTGGTGAGCGCGGGCATGACTGGATTGTGCGGGACGACGGGCGCGGTCGCAACCTGAACCCTCCTCCCTCTCCCTTTGGGAGAGGGCCGGGGTGAGGGTGCATCGCCGGCGCCACGGAAGGCACCCTCACCCGGCCTGCGGCCGGCCTCTCCCAGAGGGAGAGGCCGGGGGGTTGGTCACGCCCGTCGCCAGAGCGCGTCCCACGCCACGCCCTCGCGTTCGACGACCCCGGCCGCGTCACGCCGCCAGCGGGCGGCATCGACGGGATAGCCGGCGGTGGCGGCGAGCCCCGGGCACCGCGCGGTCCAGTGGGCGTTGAAGGCCCGCATCGCAAGCTCGCGGACGTACTTGGCCGTCATGCTCGCCAGCGCCACCGGCGCGCGGGCCTCGCCCCCCACGCTGAACTCGACGCGGAGCCCGGCCTCCGGCACCTCGTAGGCCGACCGGGCGGCCGTCTCCTCGGCGGTCCGCACGAGCGCGCCGCCGAAGTGCCGGGCCACGAGCCCCGCGTAGCGCCGCCGGCCGCCATGCCGGTCGCACCACACGACCGTCGGCTCACACCGCCCGGCGCACAGCGACGCGGCGAGGTCGAGCGTCGTCCGGGAGAGGAGGTCCGACTTGTTGAGGCCGTCGTCGAGCAGCGCGTTGAACGCGGCCGGCGGCACGACCCGCACGCGGACCGCCGCGAGCACCACCCCCCGCGCCGCCAGCCCCGCGCGAACCCGCGTCGTGACCGCCGCCACGTCGGCCGCGTCGGCCTCGAGCGGCAGGCCGAGCGCGGCGAGGCGGTCCTCCTCGGGCACGGGATCGATCGGGCCGGCCTCGAGCGCGGTGGCGAGCGCAGTCCAGCCGACGGGCACCGCTCCCGCCGCGAGCGCCGTTCCCGCAAGCGCGCCCGTCTCGAGGGCCGCGAAGCCCGTCCCGCCGCGCAGCACCTGCTTGGAGTCGGCCCACAGCGGCCGGCCGTCGCTCCGCCGCGCCTCCGCAGCGGCCGCACCGACGGCCGCCTCGGCCTCGGCGGGCGGGGCGTCGATCCGCCAGGCGGTCGCGGCCACCACGAGCGGTCCCAGGTTCGGGCCGTACCCGGCCTCGTCGGTGCCGATCACGAGCATCATGCCGGCCCCGGGTGCTGGCGGCAGTACTCGTAGACCGCAAGCGCGGTCGCGGTCGCCGCGTTGAGGCTGTGAGGGAGCCCCGCCATCGGGATCTCGGCGACGCGATCGAGCCTGTCGAGCACGTCGGGCTCGAGCCCCGCCCGCTCGTTGCCCACGACCAGCACCGTGCGCGGGCGGAAGCCGAAGGAACACAGCGGCTCGGACCCGGTCGTCTGCTCGAGCCCCACGAGCTCGTAGCCCTCGGCCTTCAGGCGGTCGAGCACCGGCGGCAGGCTGCGGTGGACGTCGAGCGCCACGCGGTCCGCGCCGTCGCGGGCGATCTTCCCGTGGAGGCCCGCGGCGCCGGTGGCGACCACCCGGGCGATGCCGAAGCAGCCGCAGGTGCGTACGATGTGCGACAGGTTCACGTGGCTCCGCATCGCCGCGCAGGCGACGATGAGTTCCCGCGGCGTGGCCGGCGGGTCGGGAGGCTTGTGGCGGATGTGGGCGAAGCGTGGCATGGCGTTCGGCCTGGGGGCGGCCGCATTGTGCAGCATGGCGGCCCTGCTCGCGATCGGCGGCGGCTGTGGGCGGAGCCCGGGCCGGGTGGCCGTCCGCCTCGTCGATCACGCGGGCCTCATGGCCACGGTCGCGGGCCACCGCGGCCGGGTCGTCATCCTCGACTGCTGGAGCACCTCCTGCCCGCCGTGCGTCCGCGAGTTCCCGGGGCTCGTCGCGCTGGCGCGCCGCCATCCCGACGTCGCCTGCCTGTCGCTGTCGTTCGACTACGAGGGCGTGGGCGCGCCGGAGGAGGCCCTGCCGCGGGTTCGCGAGTTCCTGGACGGGGTCGGCGCGCGCGGCATCGACAACATGCTCTGCCGCGAGGAGGCCGACGTGATCTCCCGGAAACTCGGCCTGGCGAGCGTGCCGGCGGTCTGGGTCTGGGGTCCCGACGGATCCCTCGTGCGGCGGTTCGACGACGACGCATGCGCCTCGCTCGGCCGCCCCTTCACCTACGCCGACGTCGAGGCCGCGGTGCGGGAACTCGGGGGCAGGTGACCGGCGGGGGCGGCTGCGGTAGAGTGCGGTTCCGGCGGATCCCGAGAGCAGCGATGGCAGCGAGCAAGGCGAGCGAAGCGGTCGTGGTGCGGGACTCCCGGGGCAGCGGCCGCGAGACGGTCGAGTCGGTCGTCGTCGCCTTCACCCTGGCGCTGATCTTCAAGGCCTTCGAGGCCGAGGCCTTCGTCATCCCCACCGGATCGATGGCCACCACGCTCATGGGCCGCCACAAGGACCTCGTCTGCGAGGCCTGCGGCGAGACGTTCCGCGTCGGCTCGAGCCGGGAGGTGGACGAGGCCGCAGGCCGCGTGAACGAGGGGCTGGCACCGACGCGGGGCGACTGCCCGAACTGCGGCCGCGTGAACGGCCTCGACCGCGGCGCGATCCCCTGGCACGACCCGAAGCTCGACTCGTTCAACGGCGACCGCATCCTCGTGGACAAGGTCGCCTACGACTTCCGCGAGCCCGCCCGCTGGGACGTGGTGGTCTTCAAGTATCCGGAGGACGCGCGGACCAACTACATCAAGAGGCTCGTCGGCCTGCCGGGCGAGACGGTGACGATCGCCGGGGGTGACATCTGGACGTCGCGCGACGGGGGCGAGCCCGTGATCGCGCGGAAGCCCGCCGACACGCTCGTCGCGATGCTCCAGTGCGTGCACGACAGCCGGCACGTGGCCGGCGAGCTCGTCGCGGCCGGCTGGCCGGCGGCCTGGACCGACTGGTCGGGTGCCGACGCCGCGGGGCCGTCGTGGAAGACCGCGGACGGAGGCCGGTCGTTCGCCGCGTCGTGCGCGGGAGGCGGTGTGGCCACGCTCCGCTTCCGGCGCATCCTGCCGGACGCCGGCGACTGGGAGACGGCCGCGGCCGGCGGCCCGCTCGCGGGCCGCGGCACACCGGCCCTCGTCGGCGACTTCCAGGCCTACAACGACGGCCGACCCCGGCGGCAGCCGTCGTTCCGCGACACCTCCCTGCCGGTGGACGGCGCCCACTGGGTCGGCGATCTCGCCGTCGAGGCGGACCTCGAGAGCGGCGGCGCGACGGGCAGCGTCACGCTCGACCTCGTCGAGGCGGGCGTGACCCACGCCTGCACGATCGACCTGTCCGACGGGAGCGCGACGCTCGTGCGGCGGGCGAACGACGGGGCCGTCGAGGCGACGGCGCGGACTCCGGTCCGCGGCCGCGGCCGCTGGCGGGTCCTGCTGGCCAACGTGGACGACGAGCTGTCGCTGTTCGTGAACGGCGGGCGGATCGCCTGCGCCGGGACGACGGCGTGGACGCGGCGGATGGCGGAGGCCTCCGCCGCCCCCGTCGGCGGAGGCGCGGAGCCGGGTGCCGTAGCGCCCGGCGACCTCGCGCCGGCGGGCATCACGGTCCGCGACGCCGACGTGCGGCTGGACGGCCTCCGCGTCCTCCGCGACGTCTACTACATCGCCAGCGGCGACGCCGCCGTGATGGCGGGCGTCCGGCCGGAGCCCCCGAGCGTCTCCTACCCGCTCGCCGCCGGCCAGTTCTTCATGCTCGGCGACAACTCCGCGGCCAGCAAGGACA
>JBJTPA010000003.1:0-7846 GCA_046074885.1 Planctomycetaceae bacterium | reverse complement strand
ACCGGCAGGTCGGGGAGATCGTCGCCGACGAAGGCCGTCTCCTCCCAGCTCACGCCACACTCGGCCACGAGTGCCGCGGCGGTGGCGAGCTTGTCTTCCACTCCCTGACGCACGAGCGTGATGCCCAGCTCCTCCGCCCGCAGCTGGACGACGCGGCTGGAACGTCCGGTGACGATCCCCGCGCGGCAGCCGGCCCGCTGCCAGAGCCGCAGGCCCAGCCCGTCGCGGATGTGGAAGGTCTTGAACTCCTCGCCGGCGGGCCCGAGCGTCACGCCGCCGTCGGTGAGCACGCCGTCCACGTCGAGCAGCAACAGCTCCACGCGGGCCAGGCGGCGGTCGAGGTCGGCGGGGGTGGGCATGGCGGTGGACCGCCGTGCGGCGGCGGAGGTTCGTCAGGCGGCCGCGGAGCCGGGCCGCGGCGCCGCGGCCGCATCGACGGGCACGAGCCCGACGAGGTCCACGATGTCGAGCAGGCCAAACGGGCGGCCGTCCGGATCGACCACGGGCAGCTCGCTGAGCCGCCGCGCCTCGAGGACGGCGACGGCGTCGTCGAGCCGCGCGCCGGCGAGGATCGTGGTCGGCCGGGCCGTCATCACGGCGGCGATCGGCGCGTCGAGCGCCGCGTCGTCGCGCCGCTCGAAGATCCGCGCCAGGTCGCTGTCGGTGAAGATGCCGGCCAGCCGGCCGTCGGCGGCGACGATCATCACGGCCCCGGTCCGCCGCGCCGGCAGTGGCCGGGCGAACACCGCGCGGACGGTCTCCTCGGGCCGGGCCACTCGGCACTGCTCCAGCGGCCGCATCGCCTCCTCGACGAGCATGAGCCTGCGTCCCAGGGCGCCGCCGGGGTGCCGCGCCGCGAAGTCCTCGGCCGTGAAGCCGCGGAGTCCGCTGGTCGTCAGCGCGAGCGCGTCGCCCAGCGCCAGCATCAGCGACGTGCTCGTGCTCGGAGCCAGGCCCAGGGTGCAGGCCTCGCGCACGCCGCCGGTCGCCACGACAGCGTCGGCGGCCCGGCCGAGCGTGCTGTCGGGCCTCGACGTGAAGGCCACGATCGGGACCCGCCGCGCCTTCAGGTGCGGCAGGAGCCGCGTCACCTCCTCGGTCTCGCCCGACTGCGACAGCGCGAGGACGACGTCGTCGCGCCGCAGGGCGCCGAGGTCGCCGTGGAGCGCCTCGGCCGGATGGAGGAAGTGGCTCGGCGTGCCGGTGGAGGCGAGCGTGGCCGAGATCTTGCGGGCCACGAGGCCGGCCTTGCCGATCCCCGTGACGACGACGCTGCCGGTGCAGCCCTCGACGATCCGCACTGCCCGCGCGAACGCGCTGCCGAGGCCGTCGGCCGCGCGGAGCACCGCCTCGCCGGCGGCGCGGAGCACCCTCCGGCCGCGGTCGAGGATCTCGTCGTCGCGCACGTCGTCCATCGCCGCTCCACCGGGGCCGGCGCGCGGGGCCACTGCGGCCGCCGCGCGGGGGCGGGACGATAGGCCGGTTGGGCAAGTCACGCAACGCCGGTTTCGGCCGTCCGCGGCGGGCCGAGGCAGACGGCGGCGATCACGATGCCGACCGCGGCGAGGGCTGCCGTCGGGTAGAAGGCGTAGGTATAGGAGCCGAACATGTCCTTGGCGTGGCCCGAGACGATCCCGCCGAGGATCGCGCCCAGGCCGTAGGCGAAGAACACGGCGCCGTAGTTGCGGGAGTGGTGCGCCACGCCGAAGAAGGTGGCCGTGGCGGTGGGCGCGATCGCCAGCCACCCGCCGAGGCAGAGCCAGAAGCCGGCGAACGACGCCACGTAGAGCCAGGTCGCGTGCTCCCGCGCGCCGAGCATCGCCAGCGAGAGCGCCAGGATCAGGGCCAGGTTGAGGATCGCCGCGGTCCGCGGCGAGAGCCGGTCGGTCAGCCAGCCGAACAGCGGCCGACCGAGGGCGTTGAAGGCCGCGAACACGCCGACGAGGGCCGTGCCGGTCGCCGACGGGATCCGCACCACCTCGCTGCCCACCGGCTTCGAGATGCCGATCGCCATCAGCCCGGCGAGGCAGCCGATCACGTAGCAGGTGAAGAGCCCCCAGAAGGTGCCGGTGCGGACCATCTCGCCGCGGTCGAGGCCGACGGCCCCGGCGGCCGCCGGCGGCGGCGTCCAGCCCGACGGCTTCCAGCCCGGCGGGGGAAACCGCAACGGCATCGCCAGGAGGACGAGCAGCACCGTGAAGGCGCCGCCGAAGGCGAGGAAGGTGTGCGACAGCCGCGCGGCGAGTGCGGCGACGGTCGCCGGCTCGACGTCGCCGATGAGCGCGTGGGCGACGCGGCTGGTGACGATCGCCGAGCCGCCGAAGCCGGCGAGCATGAGCCCGGTGGCCAGGCCCTTGCGGTCGGGGAACCACCGGGAGCCGAGCGCGACCGGGCAGCCGTAGGCGAGGCCCACGCCCGATCCGGCGATCACCCCGTAGGTGACCACGAGCTCCCAGACGTTCGTCGCGAATCCCGACAGGATCCAGCCGAGGCCGACCACGAGGCCGCCGGCGATCGACAGCCGCCGCGGCCCGAATCGCTCGAGCAGGCCGCCGGCGAAGAACATGGTCACGGCGAACGACGCGAGGAAGATCATGAAGGGCAGGTTGCCCTGGAACGCCGTCGCCGCGAACACCTTCTCCACGGCCGGCTTGAAGATGCTCCAGGCGTAGACCGCGCCCAGGCAGAGGTTCATCGTCAGGCCGACGACGACGAGCCCCCAGCGGGCGACCTCCGGCCGCAGCCCCGCCGCGCGCGGTTCGTGCCGATGCGATTCCTGCATGCCCTTCCCCTGCGGCGCACCGGCCTGCGGCGTCAGGCCGCCCCGTACCGCTTCGCCATGTCGGCGAGCGTGATGCACTTCACCTTGCCGGCGTTGCCCGCCTGGCCGAACTGCACCATCCGTTCGGCGCACACCTTCTTCATGGCGTCCCGCGCCGGCTTGAGGAAGTCGCGGGGATCGAACTTCTCCGGTGCTTCCCCGAGAACCTTGCGGATCGCGCCGGTGATCGCCATCCGGCAGTCGTTGTCGACGTTGATCTTCCGCACGCCGTGCTTGATCCCCTTCCGGATCTCCTCCACCGGCACGCCCCAGGTCTGCGGCATCCTGCCGCCGTGCTTGTTGATGATGTCCTGGAGCGCCTGCGGCACGCTCGACGAGCCGTGCATGACGAGGTGGCAGTTGGGGAGCTTCCGGTGGATCTCCTCGATCCGCTTCATGGCGAGCACGTCGCCGTCGGGCTTGCGGGTGAACTTGTAGGCCCCGTGGCTCGTGCCGATCGCAACGGCGAGCGCATCGACGCCCGTGGCCGCCACGAACCGCGCCGCCTCGTCGGGGTCGGTGAGCAGCTGGTCGTGCGAGAGCTTGCCCGTCGCGCCGTGCCCGTCCTCGGCCTCCCCCTCGCCGCTCTCGAGCGACCCCAGGCAGCCGAGCTCGCCCTCGACCGACACGCCCTGCCGGTGGGCCGACTGCACGACCTCCTTCGTGACCTTCACGTTGTAGTCGAAGTCGGCCGGCGTCTTGCCGTCCTCCTTGAGCGAGCCGTCCATCATCACGCTCGTGAAGCCGTGGTCGATCGCGCTCTGGCAGGTGGCCGGCGAGTTGCCGTGGTCCTGGTGCATGGCCACAGGGATCGCGGGATAGAGCTCGGCCGCGGCGAGCATGAGGTGCCGCAGGTAGTTGTCCTGCGAGTAGCTGCGGGCGCCCCGCGAGGCCTGGATGATGACCGGCGAGTCGGTCTCCTTCGCCGCCTCCATGATCGCCTGGATCTGCTCCATGTTGTTGACGTTGAACGCCGCCAGGCCGTAGCCGTGCTCCGCGGCGTGGTCGAGCAGGATGCGCATGGGGACGAGCGGCATGGATGGGGTCTCCGGGTGGGCGGGGGCCGCGCTGCCGCGGCGCCGCAGATCATAGGGGAAAGCGTCGCGTGGTAGAATCCCCGCGCGGCACGCCGCACGTCGCGACCGCGCCCGCCCGCCACGCCGCCCCGAATGCCGCGCATGGACTTCCGCCCGGTCGCCGACCCGCTCCAGGGCTCGCTCCACGTGATGGGCGGCTGGGCGGCCCTCGTGGCCTCGTTCCTCGTCGCGCCGCTGCCGCTCGTGTCGATCCTGCGCTGGCCGCTCGTGGCGCTCTCCGGCTGGTGCTTCTGGCGCGGCTCGCTCCGCATCCGCGCCTGGCTGCATCGGTCGCGGTGGCTCGGCCCGGCGATCGACGACTGGCAGCACTACCGCGGCGTCCGCCGCGGCCTCAAGCAGCGGGCCTTCGGAGTCACGCTCCCCGCGGTCGCCCTCGGCCTCCTGTTCGCCAGCCTGCCGACGTCGCTGCAGTACGTCGTGCTGGGACTCATCGGCGTGGCGCTGTGGTGGGTCTGGACCGCGCCCACGCTGCCCGACGACGTGCCGCCCGCCCCGCGGACCGTGGACGCGTGACGCGCGGTCATCCCGCGACGTCGCCCCGCGGCTCGGGCAGCCAGGCCGTGAGGATCGCGCCCACGAGCGCGTAGCCGCCCGCCACCGCGGCGCCGGCCAGCGCGATCCGCACCGGGTCCGGGGGCGTGGCCGCGGAGAAGGTGAGCGTGAGCCAGGCGGCGGCCGTGCCGAGCACGCGGCCGCCGATGTTCGCCGCGAAGCTCTCGCCCGTGCCCCGCAGGTGCGTGGGGAAGACGAGCGGGATGTAGTTGCCCCAGAACGAGAACTGCGACACCGTGAACAGGCCCGCCACGAAGATGGCCGCCTTGATCCACGGCAGCGAGCCGGCGTTGCCCAGCTGCGTGGAGATCCACCAGAAGACCGCGGGCACGACGAGGAGCGCCGGCCACTGGAAGAGCCGCAGGAGCGTCCGCCGGCTGGCGATCCGCACCGCCGCGAGCGCGAGCAGCACGCGGCCGACGAGGCCGCCGATCTCCTGCCAGATCGTCACCCGGGCCACGGCCTCGTCGCTCGCGTTGCCGGCGATCGCCTTGAGGCGGCCCGGCGGCACGTCGGGCTTGCCCGCCTTTTCCGCCGCCGCGACGGCCTCGTCCTGTGCCGCCTTGGCCGTGGCGAGGATCGCCGCATGCCCCTTCGGACCCGCCAGGATCTGCGGCAACTGCTGGATCGCGCCGAAGGCGATCCCGTAGCTCGCCGCGAACACGAGC
Source organism: Planctomycetaceae bacterium (assembly GCA_046074885.1). Taxonomy (GTDB): domain Bacteria; phylum Planctomycetota; class Planctomycetia; order Pirellulales; family UBA1268; genus QWPN01. The sequence continues at coordinate 2,708 of JBJTPA010000003.1, read as the reverse complement.
GTGGTCACGACGGTGGTCCGCACGAGCCCCGGGCCGAAGAGCTCGCGGATGCTGGGGCGGCGGAGGGTGCCGGCCCGCTTCTTCTCGGCCCACACCGGGCTCTCCGGCAGGAACGGCCGGATGAGGATCAGCGGCAGCGCCGGGATCACGCCCGAGATCAGCGTGTAGCGCCAGGCGTCGTGGCCGCCGTGGATCGCGGGGAGCGACAGGGCCCACCGCGCCGCCAGCACGGCGGCGGTGCCGACGAGCAGGCCGCCGAGCGACGAGAAGGCCTGCGTCCAGCCCAGCACCCGCTCGCGCTGCGCATGGTCGGGGAACAGCTCCGCGAGCCAGGCCACCGCGGCCACGAACTCCACGCACACGCCGATGAAAACCAGGCTGCGGAACAGGAGCAACTGCGGCAGCGTCGTGGCGAACCCGGCCGCGCACGCGGCGGCCGCGTAGAGCAGGATGCTGAACGTCAGCACCCGCCGCCGGCCGAGCATGTCCGTGAGGTAGCCGCCCAGGAGGCCGAAGACGCCGCCGGCGAGCGCGGGCAGGAAGAACAGGGCGCGGGCCCACTGCGTGTAGGCGGGCGAGCCGGGCACGAGCAGGGGCGCGCCGTTGGCCGCCGCCCCGCCGAGCGCCGCCAGCGCCGGCTTGATCACGAGCGGCAGCATGAGCAGCTCGTAGATGTCGAACGCGAAGCCGATCGCGGCGATCGCGCAGACGAGCCAGCCGGTGAGGGTCAGCCGGCCCGAGGCCGACGTGCCGGACGGTGCCGCCGCTGCCATGGGATGACTCCGCTGGGGTGCCGGCCGGAAAACGCGTCGTGCCGGCGGGCTCGGACAGAGCCTACCGGCACGACGACGGGTGCGAAAACCGCGGCGGCCGCGTCACGGGCCGATCGACGGCGGCTTCTTGGCGAGGAAGTCCCGCGGGCCGCGGGTCGTGTAGTAGGGGTAGGCGACCGCGCCGGTGGGCGGCCCGGCGGGCTGCGTCGCGCCGTAGTCGGAGCCGGCGAGCGCCGCCCGTTCCGCGGGCGTGAGCTGGTGCTTGGCCAGCCCGCCGTAGCGGCCGGTGGGCGGCACCTGGCAGACGCCGTTCTCGCAGTCCTGGCAGGCGCCCGTCGGGCAGGTGCCGTCCTCGCACGGGCCGGCCGGGCAGTCGCCGTCCATGCCGCCCTCGATGTGCCGGGCGTGGTGGGCGTAGGGCCCGTCGGTGTTGAGCAGGAACAGGCGGTCCATGATCGAGCAGCCGCTGGAGCCGCCGACCACGAGGACCGTCACGGCCAGCCCGAAGCCACGTCGCGCTGCGTTCATGGGAGTGCTTCCACGTCGGGGCGGGGAACGGCCGGCGGCGAACCACCGCCACGCGCGTTCCGCCGCGTCACGGTGGGTATCGGTCGTGCCGGCCGCACCGATTGAGGAAACCCTGCGGGTGGGAAGCTGGGCGCCTTGGGCGAAGGTCGGTGCTGCCCGTGCCGTCTCGCCCAATCCCGCTCAGGGCTGCCCACACCCTCTCGCGGGACGCTCGCGTCGGGCCTCCAGCCCTCCGCTCGCTGCATGTCCGCTTCGCTTCGCCACGGGCACCGAGCCGCCGTAGGCGGCTTGGTCGGCTTCGCTCGCTCCCATAGCCCCACTCAAGGGGATGGGCAGCCCCTCGCTGTGTTCCCGTGAAACGGAACCGGTCCCTGATCAACGACAAAACTCAGGCCGGGGTTGCCCGTGCCATCGAGCCGGCGTTGGCGGCAAGCGGAGCCATGGATGGCGAGAGCGCAGCCGGCATCGAGTGAGCGTAGGGCAGGATGCCCGAAGCGAACGTCCGGGCGAGATGGTACGGGCAGCCCCGGCCGGGCGGACCACGACCCTCACCCGCGATAGCGGCCGACGATGAGGGAGATGTTCTGGCCGCCGAAGCCGAAGCTGTTGGAGAGGGCCACGTCGCAGGCCGCCGCGCGGGCCTTGTTGGGGACGTAGTCCAGGTCGCAGTCGGGATCCGGGGTCTCGTAGTTGATCGTCGGCGGCAGGATGTTGTCGCGGATCGCCATCAGGCAGACGATGAGCTCGGTGGCGCCGGCGGCGGCGATCAGGTGCCCCATCATGCTCTTCGTGCTCGAGACCGGCGTCTGGTAGGCCCGGTCGCCGAAGACCTTCTTGATGGCCAGCGTCTCCACGCGGTCGTTGACGCTCGTGCTCGTGCCGTGGGCGTTGACGTAGTCGATGTCGGCGGGGCCGAGGCCGGCGTCCTCGAGGGCCAGGCCGATGCAGGTGGCGGCACCGCGGCCCTCCGGGTGGGTGTCGGTGATCCGGTAGGCGTCGGCGGTCGAGCCGTAGCCGAGCAGCTCGCCGTGGATCGTGGCGCCCCGGCGGCGGGCGTGCTCGAGCTCCTCGAGCACCACCATCGCCGAACCCTCGCCGATCACGAAGCCGTCGCGGTCGTTGTCGAACGGCCGGCTGGCCCGCCTGGGCTCGTCGTTGCGCGTCGAGAGCGCCGTGAGCAGGTTGAAGCCCGTGATGCCGAAGGGATGGATCATGCTGTGGGTGCCGCCGGAGAGCATCACGTCGGCCTCGCCGCGGCGCACGAGCTCGACCGCCTCGCCGATCGCCTGGCTCGAGGCGGCGCACGCGGTGAGGCAATTGAGGTTCGGCCCCTGGGCGTCGAAGAGCGCGGCGAGGTGCCCGGCCGGCATGTTCGGCTCCTGCTCCACCTCGGCGAGCGGGTGGAGC
>JBJTPA010000002.1:0-2565 GCA_046074885.1 Planctomycetaceae bacterium | reverse complement strand
ATCTTCCTGATCGGCGCCGGGTCGGTGATGAAGGCGATGAGTCGGATGTTGCCGCCACAGGCAGGGCACGCGAGCGGGAAGTCCTCGGCGATCCGCGCGATGAGCTTAGTCCATGCGATTCTCGAGGTGTCGTGGGAACGGGGGTGTTCGTGGGTCCGGGCACCCTCACCCCGGCCCTCTCCCAGAGGGAGAGGCGGAGAGGATGCGGCGTCGGCCAGCCTGCCGAGATTGCCGATCGCCAGCGCCGTTACGGGGGGCCTGATACGGCTCCCACATGAGCCTTGCGCTTCCGCGATCACCTCGTCTCGTGGCCCGGTCGCCTCGCGACTGGAATCCGGCCCGTGGATCGACCGCACAATCCGGTTGCGAGGCAACCGGACCACGGGTCGGATCACGCGCGAGGATCAAGTGTGACCCGTATGAGCGGATGCGTTCGGGGGTGTCGTCGCGGGCCGGGCGCAGTAGCGTAGGAGATGCTCGAGGCTTTTGAAGTAGCTCGGCACGTCCCGGTCTAGAAGGGAGATGCGGACGCTTGCGTCGATCGAGAAGCCGCTGTTCTCCCAAGCGAGCATGGCAGCGGCGGCCTCGGCGTCGAGGAGTCTCTTGCGCAGGAACCAGCGCACGAACCTCGTGCGGACGCGTTCGGTGATGTGGGCGAGGTCGGCCGGCGTGACGGGCCTGGCGGGCAGGAACGCGACGCCAGCGTGGCCCGGCATGAACAGGCCGTCGGTGACGCACGCATGGAGGTGGACGTGGCGGTTGAGGGCGGAGCCGAAGCGGTGGAGAAAGGAGACGGCGCCGAGGCGCGGGCGGCGGGATGGTCGGGCGGCGGCGTCAGGCACCAGGCCGACTGCGTCGCCGAGGAGCCGCTCGATCTCTTCCAGGAAAATCCGCGTCAGGGCGGTGACGGCCGCGGGCCGGTCGGCGAGGGAGCCCCGCAGGCGTTTCGGCACCGAGATCACCCACTGGCGGACGGGCACCGGCGGGATGACACGGTCTGCGAGGTGCGCGGCGGTCTGGGCCATGCGGCGGCCCGTGCAGGACGGGCAGACGCCCCTGCCCTTGCAGGAGAAGGCCACGAGAAACCCGTGGCCGCAGCCGGTGCAGCGTGCCCGGGCGAAGCCGAATCACAGGATGCAGCAGCGGAGATACTCCCGCAACTCTCCCTCGACGTGCGTGGCGACGGGCCGCTCGCCGAGGTTGCGAGCGGCAAGCCAGCTCTCGAGGTGCCGGCTGATGAACCGATGAAGCGGCGTCTTCTCGGGACGACGGCGTTCGTAGCGATCTGTACGCCGTGGCCGCCACGGATCGGAAGGGCGGCACAGTCGCGGACGAGATGCGCAGACCGTGACCACGAGCGTATTCGCAGCCGGAAGAGTTCCCGGCAGGAGAGACGGATGCGGAGCGGGTCAGGGGCAGCAAGCAGCGCGACATGCGGCAGGGAGGTGGCGGTCAGAGTCGCTTCCGGGCACCCTCACCCCGGCCCTCTCCCGGAGGGAGAGGGGGAGAGGCCTCAGGAGCCTTTGGCAGGGGGGCGAGGGCGAGCAGTGACCGCAGGCTGGCTAGGAGCTTGTCAGGGTCGGCGAGCGTGTCGGCGCGGAGCGGCACGACGACCGTCTTCTGGTCCACGACGCGGACCACGCGGCTCTTCGCGGCGGCCGCCCGCCGCAGCCGCTCCATCGCCTCCCGGTCGTGGTGGCCGATCATGATCATCTCGGGGTGCCGCGTGACCGAGTCGATGCCGAGGGCGACGGCCGCCGCGCGGAGCCGCGCGAAGTCGAGGAGGCGGCGGGCCTCGTCGGGCAGCGGCCCGAAGCGGTCGGCGAGCTCCGCCGCGAGGTCGTCGATCTGGCCGGCCGCGGTGGCCCGCGACAGCCGGCGGTAGACGTCGATCTTGGCGCGGAAGTCGGGGACATAGTCGCGGGGCAGCCAGGCCTCGCCGGGAAGGTCGAGGTTCACCGGCGGCGGCTCGGCCGGCGGCATCTGCTTCATGCCGCGGACCGCCTGCTCGAGGAGCCGGCAATAGAGTTCGTAGCCCACCGTGGCGATGTGGCCGCTCTGCTGCGTGCCGAGCAGGTTGCCCGCGCCGCGGATCTCGAGGTCGCGCATGGCGAGCGAGAACCCCGCCCCCATGCTCGAAAACTCCTGGATCGCGCGGAGCCGCTTGGCCGCCGTCTGCGTCAGGCGGGCCGTCTCATCGACCAGCAGGTAGCACCACGCCCGGTGGTGCGAGCGGCCCACGCGGCCGCGGAGCTGGTGGAGGTCGGCGAGGCCGTAGCCGTCGGCCTCGTCGATGAAGATCGTGTTGGCCCGCGGGATGTCGAGGCCGCTCTCGATGATCGTGGTGGCGAGCAGGATGTCGATCTTTCCCTGCACGAAGCCGAGCATCACGTCCTCGAGCTCGGTCTCGCCGAGCCGGCCGTGGAGCCATCGCCCGAGAAGAACACCTTCTCGAGGCCCGCCGGCGCGAGTTCCACGAGCCGCCGCGCGAACTCGACCGTGGTGGGGTTGGAAAGACCGAGGTTGGTGGTGTGGGCCACCTTGCCGAGCTGCGCCGCGAGGGCG
>JBJTPA010000001.1:0-17666 GCA_046074885.1 Planctomycetaceae bacterium | reverse complement strand
TGCTCGTGCTCGTGCTCATGGTCGTGGACCTCGGCCGCCGCGGCGGGCTTCGCCGGGGATGCCTCCGGCTTCGACGGCGCGGGGCCGCATCCCGCGAACGTGACCGCGGCGAGGAGGGCGACGAACGCGGGGGCCAGCACGGGAACGCATGGGCTCGGCATGGATGACTACCTCGGGGCCGGGCGGAGGGCGACGACCGAAATCCTAGCCGTCAGGCCGGGTTCGGGACAGCCGCATCGGCCGGCTGCTTCCGGGGGACCGCGTCCGCCACCAGCACGAGGAGCGAGCGGGCCCGCCGCTCAAGCGGCGAGTCCACGTCGATGGCGGGACCGGCGTCGTCGGGACGAATGTCGCCCGGGGGCGGCCGCCCGGTGTCCACCACGACCCGCCAGGCGAGCGCCCGCAGGAGGGCGGGCCGCGGGAACAGGAACGTCCGTGGCTCCGACCCCGCGTGGGCCACGACGAGCACGTGCCGAGCGACGCCGGCCACGCCGCCGGCGGCCACGTCGGGCCCGGCCAGCAGCGCCTCGCGGTCGGGCGCCCCGAAGAAGCAGCACAGGCTGCCGTCCGCCGCGTACCAGTCGATGTGCTCGCCGTCGGGCGAGAACCACTCCACGTCGGGCAGGGTGCCGGACGCGCTCGAGCCGCCGACGAGGAAGGCCCGCCGCCTGAGCGTCGGGTTGCCGAGCCGGAAGCGGACGAGCTCGCGGACGAACCGCACGAGGTCCGCGTCGGCGTCCACGAGCGACCAGTCGAACCACGACACCGGGTTGTCCTGGCACCAGGCGTTGTTGTTGCCCCCCTGCGTGCGGCCGCACTCGTCGCCGGCCAGGATCATGGGGACGCCCTGGCTGACCAGCAGCGTGCCGAGCAGGTTCCGCACCTGGCGGGCCCGCACCTCCGTCACCTCGGGCCGCGTCGTCGGCCCCTCGAAGCCGTTGTTGTCGGAAAAGTTGTTGTCGTCGCCGTCGCGATTGCCCTCGCCGTTGGCCTCGTTGTGCTTCTCGCGGTAGGCGACGAGGTCGGCCAGCGTGAAGCCGTCGTGCGAGGTGACGAAGTTGATGCTGTGGAACGGCTGGCGGCCGTCGTCGCCGTAGAGGTCGCTCGAGCCGGCCAGCCGCGTGGCCAGGTGGCCGGTCTGGGCGAAGTCGCCCCGCCAGTAGCGGCGGACTTCGTCGCGGTAGCGGCCGTTCCACTCGGCCCAGCGCATGTTGGCGAACGTGCCCACCTGGTAGGCGCCGGCCGCGTCCCAGGCCTCGGCGATGATCTTCGTGTCGGCGAGCATCGGGTCCTCGGTGATCACCTCGACCACCGGCGGGTTGGGGAGCAGCTCGCCGTTGCGGTCGCGGGAGAGGATGCTCGCCAGGTCGAAGCGGAAGCCGTCCACGTGGTAGTTGTGCACCCAGTGCCGCAGGCAGAGGAAGATGAACTCGCGGACGATCGGGTGGTTGCCGTTCACCGTGTTGCCGCAGCCCGTGTAGTTGCGGTAGGTGGCGCCGCCGTCGCCGAGCATGTAATAGACGCGGTTCTCCAGCCCCTTGAAGGAGAGCGTGGGGCCGAGGTGGTTGCCCTCGCAGGTGTGGTTGAAGACCACGTCGAGGATCACCTCGATGCCGGCCGCGTGGAGGGCCCGCACCATCTCCTTGAACTCGCGGACCTGGCAGCCCGGCTCGGTGCCCGAGGCGTAGCCGCGGTGCGGCGCGAAGAAGGCGAGCGGGTCGTAGCCCCAGTAGTTGCGGCGGACCCCGCCGTCGGCTCCGGGCACCGCGGCCGCGAAGTCGTGCACCGGCATGAGCTCGACCGCCGTCACGCCCAGCGACTGGAGGTAGGGGATCTTCTCGATCACGCCCCGGTAGGTGCCGGGGTTCGCGACGCCGCTCGTGGGGCTGGCGGTGAAGCCGCGGACGTGCAGTTCGTAGATCACCGTGTCGGCGAGGCCCCGCCGCAGGTGCCGATCCCCCTGCCAGTCGAACGTGTCGTCGATCACGACGCACTTCGGGGGCCGCAGGCACCCGTCGGGACCGCGGGTGAACTCGCCCGCGAGGGCCCGGGCGTAGGGGTCCACCAGCCGCGCGGAGCCGTCGAACCGCTGGCCGCGGTCGGGATCCCACGGGCCGTCGGCCTGGAAGTGGTAGAGCTGCCCGGGGCCGAGGCCCGGGACCTGGATGCTCCAGATGTCGCCCCAGCGGTCCTTCGCCGGATCGAGCGCGATGACCTCGGCCGGCTCGGCGTCGTCGGGGTGCGCGTAGAGCAGCACCCGCATCGCCGTGGCCGAGCGGCTGTAGACGACGAACTGCACGCCCCCCTTGCGCCGGCCGACACCCTCGTGCAGGATCGCGCCGTAGGGCAGCGGGTGGGCGAACTGCAGCGGCGGCAGCGGCTTCCGGGCGTGGGCGCGGCGGGCGGCGGGCGGTTTCCGCGGGGACATGCCCGAATGATACCAACGCGGCCCGTCGCCGGGTCGCGGGAGTGGCGCGGTCAGGCGCCCGCGGGCAGGCGGAAGATGAGCGAGGGCGCGTGCCAGGCGTGGAGGCGGTAGCCGCGGGACCGCAGGTGCGCGTACATCTCCCCGCGGAGGATCGACTCGATGTCGCCGTCGTGCTCCTCGATGACGATCACCTCGGGCCGCCGCGCGTCGAGGTCGAGCGACCGGAGCACCGCGAAGTCGTGCCCCTCCGCGTCGATCGACAGGAGGTCGATCCGCTCGGCGTTGAAGGGGCTCGACGCGATGATGTCCTCCAGCGTCCGCGCTGGCACCTCGACGGTCTCGCACGCCGCGTTGGCCGGCAGGCGGTCGCGGACCCGGCGGGCCACCGCCTCGTCGATCGTCGTCTCCAGGCCGAAGTCGCGGGTGCGGTACATCCGCACGGTGCCGGGCACGTCCGACACCGCGGCCACGACGTTCCAGTCGCGGGGCCGTACCATCCGGAACATCCGGATCTTGGCCGCCTCCATGTCCACGTTGATCCCGTGCCAGCCGCGGCGGTGGAGGGCGTGGGTGTTGGAGTACTTCCGCGGGTGGTAGCAGCCGACGTCCACGTACAGCCCGCTCCGCCGCCGGCCGAAGATCTCGCGGAGCGCGACGTCCTCGCCGAACTGGGCATAGTGGACCCGCACGTGGTTCGTGAGGAACGCCTTGCGGCACAGGCGTGCCGCATCCACCACGCGACGCACGAGGCGACCCAGGGGCATCAGGTGGACTCCGCTCCAGGGATTCCGGGCTCCGCCCCGCGGTGCGCGAGACGCCGCGCCAGCTCGCGGAGCTGCATCCGCACCCGGCGGCCGCCGTCCGGGAGCGCATCGCGGCCGTTGTACGCCGCGCGGAGCCAGCGGCCCGACTCCGAGAGATCCTGCCGCCGCAGGAGCATCGCCCCCAGCGCCGCGGCCGCGTGCGGATCGTCGGGCGCCTCGGCGAGCCGGGCCCGGAGCCGCTGCTCGCCCGCCTCGTCGCCCCCGCCGCGGATCGCGCGGCCGAGGTCGAAGACCAGGTCCCAGACCGACTCGGCCGGCGCCTCGGCCGCCTGCTCGGCGCGGTTCCTGACGGTCGCCCGCGCCCGCGGCACGATCATGTCGAGGTCGCAGACGGTCTGGACGCGCAGCCGGACGCGATCGCCGCCGCCGTCCAGCCGGAGCTCGATCGCTCCCTCGGGCTCCACGAGCGCGTCGATGCTCCGCTCCCCGCCGCCCGCGTCGAGCCCCTGCACGAGCGCGGGACGCCGGCCGCGGTTCGCGACCCTCACGACGTCGCCCTCGCGCGACGCGGCGACACGGGCGTGCTCGACGGGCCGTTCCGCCGTGAACTCGATCACCCGCGACTGCGGGTACTGCACGTCGAGGAGGTGGAGGAAGTCGCCCGAGTACTCCTTGAAGATGCCCGCGTGCTCGTGGATCTCGTCTCCCTCGAGCACCTCCAGCACCACCTGGCGGCCGATCTGCCGCTCGAGCAGCGGGTCGTGGGCGCTCGACACCTCGGCGAGTGCGGTGCCGCCGATCTTCGTGAGCGCGTCGGCCCCCTCGACGGCCACGTAGCGGTCCTGCGTCTTCTGCACGCGACCGAGCACCATGGCCAGCACCTCCCGCAGCGAGTCGGTCGCCGACCCGAGGAAGTTCCTCAACCGGCGGAGGGCCCGCCTCGCTGGGCCCGGGTGGAAGGACCGTGCGATGTCGGCGTCGCGACGGCGGCGCTCGGCGTCGGTGAGCCGCTCGGCGTAGCGGACGAGGGACTCGATGAGCTTGTATTCCGCCGCGTAGAGCAGGTACGAGGTCTTCAGCCGTTCCTCCTCGGACTCCCGCTCCGGAAAGGTGAACTCGATGCCGCCGGGCGAGAGGTCCATCCGGCCCCACACCTGCCGGCCGTCGATCCGCGCGAGCGTGACCTGGAACCCGTGGAACGACCGCAAGCAGCGATCAGTGTAGCGTGCGCGGACGTAGCCGGCCAGCGACGTGGCCAGGAAGATGAGCGCGATCGTGATGATGACGTCCATCGCCGCACCGTGCCGCCGCGCCATCGACCCCGCGACCGCCCCTGCGCCGGCCGGAGCCGCCGGCCTGACGCGGGGGATGATACACCCGGCCCCCGGCCCCCGCCGCCGTCCCTTGCGGGGCCGCGCCGCGGGGAGATGATAGCGGCGTGAGCGGAGCCACCTACACGAGCGCCGGCGTCGATCTCGAACTCTACCGGGAGGGCATGTCCCGGCTGCCGGCGCACATGCGCCGCACGCTCTGCCCGCGGGTCGTGAGCCCCGAGGGGGGCTTCGCCGCGCTCTTCCAGCTCGACCTCAAGGGGCTCTTCTCGCGGGGCTACGAGGACCCGCTCCTCGTCTCCTGCACCGACGGCGTCGGCACGAAGCTCAAGGTGGCCGTGGCCGCGGGCGTGCACCACACGGTGGGCATCGACCTCGTGGGCATGAGCGTCAACGACGCGCTCTGCATGGGCGCCGAGCCGCTCTTCTTCCTCGACTACGTCGCCCTGTCGCACGACGACCCGGACCTGCTCGAGCAGATCGTCCGCGGCATCGCCGACGCCTGCGTGGAGTGCGAGTGCGCCCTCGTCGGCGGTGAGACGGCGATCCTGCCCGACATGTACCAGCGGGGCGAGTACGACCTGGCCGGCTTCTGCGTCGGCGTCGTCGAGCGGAAGAAGCTCGTGGACGGCCGGGCGATCGAGCCGGGCGACGTGGCGATCGGCATCGCCTCGAACGGCCTCCACTCCAACGGCTTCAGCCTCGTCCGCAAGGCGGTGTTCGAGCTGGGCGGGCTGTCCGTCACCGACCGCGTGCCCGCGCTCGACGGCCGCACGGTCGCCGACGTGCTGCTCGAGCCGACGCGGCTCTACGCGCGGGCCGTGAAGGCCGTGCTCGCCCACTACCGCGTCAAGCACGTCGTCCACGGGATCGCCCACATCACCGGCGGCGGGCTGGTCGAGAACCTGGCGCGGATCGTGCCGCCGCACGTGCAGGTGATGCTCGACCGCGGCTCGTGGTACGTGCCGGCGGTCTTCCCCTGGATCCAGGGACTCGGCGGCGTGGCGGCCGACGAGATGGAGCGGGTCTTCAACATGGGCGTGGGCATGGTGCTCGTCGTCTCGCCCCACTTCGCCGACTCGATCCAGAGCCAGCTCGCGGACCTCGGCTTCCGCAACTCGCGGATCGGCGTCGTCCGGGCCGCCGAGGCGGCCGAGGAGCGGGTGGTGCTGCGGTAGCGGCTCGCGTCTACCGTCCGGCCGGTGCGGGCTCCGCCGAGGCGGAGCGGATCTCGCCGGGCGGCGCCTGTGAGGGCCCCGCCTGGTCGAGCGCCGCGAGCAACTGCGACTGCGTGATCGCGTCGCGGAGCACGATCGGGTCCCGCGGCGGGTCGCCCGGCTTCGTGCCCGGATAAATCACGAGAAACGGGATCGACCGGCTCCCCATGCTCGCGAGGAACCGGTCGATCTCGGGCGACCGGTCGGTGAAGTCGGCCAGGATCGGCACCACCCGGTGGCGGCGGATGGCCTCCGCGACCGCGTGCGTCTCGATCGCCGTGGCGATGTTCGTCTTGCAGGTCGGGCACCAGTCGGCGGTGAAGTCCACGAGCACGGTCGAGCCGCGGGCGCGGTGGGCGGAGAGTTGGGCCGCCGAGAACGGCTGCTCCCAGGCGATGAGCGGCCCTCCCGGCCCGACGTGCGGCCCGAGCCAGAAGAAGCCCGCGTACCCCACCGCCGCCGCGAGCGCCGCTCCCTGCACCCAGCGGTCGAAGCCGACGACGCCCTGCCGTTCCTGGAGCCGGCCCACCCACCAGCACCCCATCCAGATGCCGATCAGCATCACGAACGTGGGCACGAACCACACCGGCTGCTGCCGGAGCATGGAGAAGAGGTAGGCCACCGTGCCCAGCATCACGAAGCCGAGCAGTTCCTTGAACGTGGCCATCCACGCTCCCGGCTTCGGCATGAACCGCACGAGGCCGGGGAACAGGCCGACGACGATGTAGGGCAGGGCCATGCCGGTGGCGATCGCGGCGAACACCGCGTAGGTGACCGGCGTCGGCGCGCCGAGCGTGAAACCGAAGACGGATCCGAGGAACGGGCCGCTGCACGGGGTCGCCAGCACGGTGCCGAGCACGCCCTTGAGGAACGAGCCGACCGGCCCCTCCCTGGTCTGCACGTGCCCCGCCTGCTCGCCGATGAACCCCGGGATCGGGATCTCCCAGACGCCGAGGAACGACAGCGCGAACGCGAACACGACCCCGAGCATCGCGATCCGGAACGACACGAACTGGAACTGCTGGCCCCAGCCCAGGTTCGTGCTCGCGAGGCCGATGTTCGCCGTCACGCTCGCCGTCGCCAGCGCGAGGAACACCGCGTAGACGCCGGCGCAGTACCAGAGGTTCATGGCGAACACCTCGCGCCGCTCCCGGCCGGACTGCTGCGCGAACGACATGAGCTTGAGCCCCAGCACCGGCAGGACGCAGGGCATGAGGTTGAGGATCAGGCCGCCCAGGAGCGCGGAGAGCATCACGACCGGCAGCGACGGCGGCTTCGCGGCGGCGGGCGCGGCGACCACTGGGGTCGAGGCCGGCGCGGCGGTCGCGGGCGGCGCCGACGCGGCAACGCCCAGCGGCAGCGGCGCGCGGGCGGCGTCGGCGTACCTCGCCGCCGCGAACGCGATCTCCGGCGTCGCGGTGACCCGCACGCCGGCGGGCGGATCGCAGGAGCCACCGCTGCACGTATGCAGGCCGACCACCACGTCCGGGGCGCCGTCGGCCGCCACGAGCAACTCGAGCCTGACGGGACCCTCGACCGTCTTCGACGCCGCCGCGGCCGGCTCCGCGGCCACCGCGAGGATCCGCGCCGCATCCGGCGACGCGGCCACGATCGTCGGCCGCCCCTCGCCGACCTTGCTCTCGGCCCTCCCCGCCGGCGGGTAGAGGTGCCAGCCGTCGTCCGGCGCGATCTCGATCACCAGTCGGCGGGAGCCATCGGCGGCCGGCGGGGCGAGCGCCGCCTTGAGGGTGGCATGGACGCGGTCGGGCCGCCACGTCGCGGCGGCGGGAGCGTCGCCCGCCGGCGGCACGGGACCACCGGCGACCGCCGCCGTGAACGGGATGGTGTCGGGCGGCGAGCAGGAATTCGCCTGGCAGAGCTGGAGCGACACCTCGCCCCGCACCGCTCCGGCGCCGGGCTCCAGCGGCGCCCGCCACGTGACGACGCCCTCGTGCTCCTCGAGGACGAGGCCCTTCCAGGCGGGCACGTCGGCCACCTCGTGACGCACGGGCTCCACGTCGGGCACGAACGGCCCCGCGACCCGCCGCGGCGAGTCGCCGGCCACGACGATCCTCGTGGCCAGCGGCCCGCCAGGCTTCTGCGTGACCGAATAGAGGTGCCAGCCGTCCTCGAGCGTGGCGGTCACGGCGAGCACGTCCGGCCCGCCCGCCTTCCCCGGCTCGATCGCGGCGGCGATCGTCACCGGCTTGGCGAGGTCGCCACCGAGCCCGCCGAACGGATCGAAGGCCGCGGCGTCAGGGGAAGCCGGGCCGGCGGCGGAAAGGCTGCCGGTCGCGCAGGCCAGGACGAGCCAGGCGACCACCCGCAACCCGCGAAGCAGCGAACGACGGTCCATTTCGGCGCGCCCGGACGAAAATGCCGCCCGGCCATCGCTGCCGGACGCCCCGAATCCCCGGGGGATTTTTCGACGCCTGCAGTCTACAAACTGCAATTTTCGGGGGTCAAACGCGGCCGGGGCCGCGCTCCGCGAGCCACTCCAAGGCCGCGGGCAGGTCCTCGAGGAGCCGGTCGACCCGCACCGTCGCCGCGTCCGGAAACGTCCGCCCATCGTCGAGCGTCCAGCGGAACCAGTTGTCGAGCCCGCAGACGACCCCGGCGGCGTGCAGGAACGGCACGAGGCGTCGCTCCACCTCGTCGAGCGGCCGCACCCCCTCGTAGGCAGCGACGGCCTCGGGCCAGGTCCGGAGCGGATTCGCGTCCGCTGCCCCCGCGCGCCGCCAACTCCCCAGCATCCGCGCCAGGTCGGTGGCGGGCGCGTCGATCCCGGCGGCGTGCAGGTCCACGATGCCGGCCACCCGCGGCGGATCGGCGGCGGCGAACAGCACGTGCTCGCTCCACACGTCGCGGAGCACCGCCTGCACCGTCACGTCGTCCTCTCGCGCCGCCGCGACGGCTGCGACGGCGCGATCGCCCCGGCTCGTTTCGAAGATTGCGATCGCGCGGTCGAGCCGCGCGGCGAACGCGCCGCCCGCCGCCCACGACTCGCGCCGGATCCGCCAGGACCGCGCGAGCAGGTCGCGCGCCCCCGAGATCCGCCGCGCCGCGCCCGCCGACCGCCCGGGGCGGGGCAACGCCCCCGGCAGCGCCGCCGCCGCCACGTGCACGCGGGCGAGCATCGCGGCCGCGGCCGCCGCCCGGGCCGGGCCCGGCGACGCGGTCGCGACGCCCTCGACGAACGGCATCATCTCCCAGAGCACGCCGCGGCCGTCGGCCACGACGGTGCCCCCGCGCGGCGTCGCCAGCGGCCGCCGCACCTCCGCCACGCCCGAGTCGGCGAGGTGACGGGCGAGGCCGTGGATCCACTCGGCGCGGTCGCGGGGCGTGCCCGCCGCGAACGGCTTGAGGACGTGCCACGCCGCCGCGCCGCGGGGCCGCACGCGGGTGGGCGCCGCGCCCGAGAACCCCGGTCCCGACAGCGGGCCGACCTCGACGGGAGCGGCACCGAACCACTCCGCGCAGGCGTTCCGCGCGGCGGATAGCCCCGGAACGGGCTGCGAAACGTCGCTCGGCATCGGCGCCCCGTCGGAAATTGGTCGGCGGTTCGGGGCGATGCTACGCTTCGGACGCCGCCATTGTCGAAGCCGCGGCGACTCCGGGACGAGGGCCGTTTTCATGTCGAGTGCAGGGCCGCGGTGGCGGTGGATCGCGGTGGCGATTGGACTCGGGCTCGCGGCGGGCACGGCCCGTCCGGCGCGGGCGGCCGCGGAGCCCGTCGCGGCCAAGGAGCCGTCCAAGGCCGACGCGTCCAAGGCCGACCAGCCCAAGACGGACGCGCCCAAGGACGATCAGGCCAAGGGGGACCAGTCCGCCGGCCAGCCGGCCGGCGACGGCAAGCCCGGCAAGCCCCCGTTCGCGGTCGTCCTCAAGGACGCCATCAAGGTCGAGGGCCTGATCCCCCTGTGGCGCAAGGACGACAAGGTCTACGCCGAGCTCACCGACGCGATCCTCGGCAAGGAGTTGTTCGTCCTCATCTCGATCGCCCGCGGCATCGGCGAGGGGCAGCTCCTCGGCGGCATGAGTTGGGGCGAAGGGGACGACTGGGTGTGGCAGTTCCGCAAGGTGGACGACACGATCCAGGTGGTCCGCCGCAACGTCCGCTTCTTCGCCGACAAGGGCAGCCCCGAGGAGAAGGCGGTGGACCTCGCCTACACCGACAGCGTGCTGTTCGCGCTGCCGATCGTAACGACCGGCCCGGCGGGTGGCCACGTCATCGACCTCGGCAGGATCTTCCTCACCGACCTGCCGCAGATCTCCCGCCGGCTGGCCGGCTTCTCCTTCGCGTCCGACCGCTCGACGTGGGCCCGCGTCAAGGGCTTTCCCGACAACGTCGAGCTGCGGGTCGCCGCCACCTACGGCTCGGGCGGCACGGCGACCATCGACACCGTGCCCGACAGCCGCGGGCTGACGGTGAACGTGCACTACTCGATCAGCCTCCTGCCCCAGAACTCGTACCGGCCGCGGCTCGCCGACGACCGCGTCGGCTACTTCGTGACCGCCCTCAAGGACTTCTCGCAGAGGGCCGACGAGGACCGGTTCGTGCGCTATGTCAACCGCTGGAACCTCGAGAAGGCCGACCCCGCGGCCGCCGTGTCGCCGCCCAAGAAGCCGATCGTGTTCTGGATCGAGCGGACGGTGCCCTTCCGCCATCGGCAGGCGATCCGGAACGGCATCGAGGCCTGGAACGCCGCCTTCGAGAAGGCCGGGTTCTCGAGCGCGATCGAGGTCCGCCAGCAGCCCGACGTCACCGACTGGGATCCCGAGGACGTCAACTACAACACCTTCCGCTGGATCACGGCCGGCCAGAGCTTCGCGATGGGGCCGAGCCGCGTGAACCCGCGGACGGGCCAGATCCTCGACGCCGACATCATCTTCGACGGCGATTTCCTCGCCTTCTGGCGGAAGGAGTACGAGACCTTCACGCCGCAGTCGGTGGCCCTGCTCACGGGCGGCCCCGACGGCGTGCACGACGCGCGGCTCGCCGGCAGCCGCTGCTGCGCCGCCTGCATGCTGTTCGACGGCCATGCCCGCGAGACCGCGCTGGCCGCCACGGCGCTCGCGGCCGCCGAGGGCGGGCTCTCCGACGAGCAGAAGGAGAAACTCGTGACCCAGGGCCTCACGTTCGTGGCGATGCACGAGGTCGGGCACACGCTCGGCCTGCGGCACAACTTCAAGGGCAGCGCGTTCCGCTCGCTCGCCGACCTCAACGACGTCGCGAAGACGTCCCAGGCCGGCGGGAGCACGAGCGTGATGGACTACCTGCCGGCGAACATCGTGCCCAAGGGCCGTCCGCAGGGCGACTTCTACACCGCGAAGCTCGGCCCATACGACTTCTGGGCGATCGAATACGGCTACAAGCCGCTGTCCGGCACGACGCCGGCCGCGGAGCTCCCCGAGCTCGAGAAGATCGCCGGCCGCGCCGGCGAGGCGGTGCTGGCCTACGCCACGGACGAGGACACGGAGGCGGGCGATCCCGACCCGCTTTCGAACCGCTTCGACCTCGGCGACGACCCGCTCGAGTTCGCCCGGCTGCGGGCCGACCTCGTGGCCCAGTTGCTGCCGACGATCGTCGAGAGGATGACGGCGAAGGACAAGGACGGCACCGGCGGCGGCTACGAGCGGGTCCGCCAGGCCTTCGGCGTGCTGCTCTCGACGCACGGCCAGGCGATGTTCATCGCGTCGCGACTCGTCGGCGGCGTCGCCACGTCGCGGGCGCACAAGGCCGACGCCGGCGCGACCGCGCCGTTCCGCGTGATCGATCCGCAGCGGCAGCGGGCCGCGCTCGAGCTCCTCGAGCAGCGGATGTTCGCCGCCCAGCCGTTCACCTTCCCGCCCGAGCTGCTCAACCAACTCGTGGCCACGCGCTGGCTCCACTGGGGCGAGCCGGCCGTGGACCGGCAGGATTACCCCGTGCACGACGTGGTGCTGTCCTGGCAGGACCGCGTGCTCGGCCGGCTGCTCGACCCGCTCACGCTGGCGCGGATCCGCGACAACGAACTCAAGGTGCCGGCGGACCAGGACGCCCTGACGACGGCGGAGCTCCTCGACCGGCTCACGCGGGCGATCACATCGGAGCTCGACGCCCTCGGCCCCGGCGACTACACGAACCGCAGGCCGGCGATCACCAGCCTGCGCCGGGCCCTCCAGGCGGCCTACGTGCGGCGGCTGTCGACGATCGTGCTGGGCACGTCCGGCGGCGACGGCGGCATCGTCGCACTGCTCGGGGGCGGCACGCCCGCGGCCAATCCCGATGCCCGCGCACTGGCCGCCGCGGAGTTGCGGGCGGCCGATGGCCGGATCACGGCCCTGCTCGCGAAGGCCGACGTGAAGCTCGACGACACCACGCGGGCCCACCTCGTGGAGACGCAGGCCAGGATCCGCAAGGTGCTCGACGCCAGCGTCGAGCAGCCGCGGCCGTAGGCCGCGCACCGCAATGCCCGCCCCCGCCCGCATCCTCCTCGTGTCGCCCGACCTCATGGTCTCGAGCCGCATCGCCGGCCTCGCGTCCGCGTGCGGCGCGACCCTCGACACGGTCGTCGGGCTCGACGCGCCGCCGCCCGCTACGGGCTACCGCGTCGCGATCCTCGACCTGCAGGGCCTGCGCGGCGACGCCGCGGAGCTCGTAACGCGGGCGCGGAAGCAGCTCGCAGGGCACGGCGCGACGACGGCCGTCGGCCCCGCGCTCATCGCCTTCGGCCCCCACGTGGCAGTGGACCTGCTCGCCGCGGCGCGGGCAGCCGGCGCCGACGACGTCGTCAGCCGGGGTGAGCTGCTCGGTGCGTTCGCCTCCGTCGTCGGCCGCCGCTGCGGCTGACGCCCGGGGCCGCCGCCGACAACGCGTCGATCGGGCTCGCCTCTTCTCGTGGCCCAGTCGCTCGCGACTGGAGCCCGGCCTTTCGTGGCCCAGTCGCTCGCGACTGGAGCCCGGCCTTTCGTGGCCCAGTCGCTCGCGACTGGAGCCCGGCCCCTGGTTCGACGGCGAGCTCCGGTTGCGAGGCAACCGGGCCACGGGCTGCGTCTCAGGCCGTGGCCTCGCCCGGCTCGTCGATCACGACCTCGTCGAGTTCCGTGCCGTCCACGTCGCGCCGCAGCACGAGGTAGGCCGCGGTCGCGATGGCCCAGAAGTAGCCCCAGCCGAACGACGAGAGCAACTGCTCGAGGCCCCGGTTCCAGAAGGCGATCGTCCGCACGCCCCAGTCGCCGGCCACCGGACCCGCCGCCTCGAGGCCCTGCAGCACCGCGGCCGTGCGGTCGTGCCCCATGCCGAAGCTCGTGGCCCACACGGCCAGCGTGCCGGTGAGATCCGCGAACACGCCCGCCGCGGCCAGCGCCGGCAGGGCCACGACGAGCGCCACCGCGCCGCAGAAGGCGTAGTGGAGCGGCCGCTGGTAGAGGTAGGAAAACGCGGTCGAGATGGCCTGGAAGGAATCGCCCCGCTCCACGCCGACGCAGGCCACCATGAGCGGCCAGCCGGCGACCACGCCCACGGCGAGGATCGCGAGCACGAGCGCCCCGAGCAGCACGAGTGGCCAGGCGACGCCCGCGAAGGCCAGCCCCAACCCGGTCCGCATGGCGAGCCCGAGCAGCGCGCCCGGAATGCTCAGGGCCGCGATGCCGACGAGCACGAACAGCGCGGAGTTGAACGCGGCGGTCCACTTCCGCGACCCGTAGAGCGTGGCGCCGAGCACGCCGGGGGCGTCCTCGTCCACGAGCTTGAGCGCCACGTGCCGGGTGATCGCCGAGCCGAAGATCGACCACACGAGCACGAACCAGCCGATCCGCGCGAGCGCGCCCAGCATCTGCCGGAGCGTGGCCGAGGGACGGAACGGCACCGCGACGAGGCGGGCAACCTCGGCCGCCACCGGGGGCAGGCGGTCCACCACGCCGGCCAGCCAGGGCAGGGCGTGCCGGCTGGGCGCGAGCGCCGCCGGTGCGGCGGGCGAGGCGCCCGGCAGGAGCAGCGGCACCTCGTCGCCCGGGGCGACGGCCGCGGCGTCGGTACCCGCGACGCCCGCCTGGTCGGCGGCCGACCAGCCGCCCCACGTGGCGAGCGCCCCGAGGGCCGCGAGCAGGACGACGGTGGGCGAGAAGGCGGCGCCGGCCGCGCGGAACAGGATCCACCAGGGCAGGGCGTCTGCCCAGCGCACCTCGTGGACGATCGTGCCGGAAGGATCCTTCTCGCTCGCCATGCCTCACCTCTCGCCGGAAACGTGGTCACGGCCGGGCTACACCGCCGGCCTCCGTGTCGGCGGGAGTATACGGCGGGCAGGTTGCCGGTTGCGAGACAACCGGACCAGGTGGCCCGGTTGCCTCGCGACCGGGTTGCGGGCATGGTGCCGTCGTCCTTCGCCACGATCGTCACCGGCGTTCAGTCGCCGTCCGCGTCGGGATCAACGGCGTCCATCCCGGGCCCCACGCCGCCGGGACGCCGCGGCACCGGCACGGAGTAGCCCTCGTCGAGCCAGCGGCCGAGGTCGATGAGCCGACAGCGGTCGCTGCAGAAGGGAACCGTCGGCGTCTTTGCGAGATCGACGGCGGCGTCGCAGACCGGGCACTTCGGCATGGTCAGTCCTTCGGCTTCGAGCCGGAACCGGAACCGGACGCGCCGCCCGTGCCGCCGCCGTCCGACTTCTTGCCGCCGCCCTCGGACTTGCCCCCGCCGGAGTCGGCCGCGGCGCCCTTCTTGTAGGACTCGCTGCGGTAGTCGGTCTTGTAGAAGCCCGAGCCCTTGAACACGATCGCGCCGCCGGCCCCGATGAGCCGCCGCAGTTTCGGCTTTTTGCACTTCGGACAGGTCTTCTTCGCGTTCTCGGTCATCGACTGGAACAGCTCGAAGGCGTGCCCGCAGCCGTCGCAGACGTAGTCGTAGGTCGGCATCGCTCACTCCCCCTTCGCCACGATCACCTGGGCCGGGCGGACGACGCGGTCGTGCAGCCGGTAGCCGCGGCTCGCGGTGGCCACGATCGTGCCCGGCGCGGCGCCCACAACCGGCTGCTGCAGGATCGCGTCGTGCACGGTCGGGTCGAACGGCGTGCCGTCGGTGGCGATCGTCGTGCAGCCGTGCGACTCGAGCAGCTTCTCGATCTGCTGGGCGGTCATGCGGAACCCGGCCCGCAGGCCCTCCACGTCGGCCGTCTTCTCCGCCGCCTCGATCGCCCGGAGGACGTTGTCGAGCACCGGCAGGAGGTCGCGGAGCAGGTCGATCTCGCGATAGCGCTGCGCATCCTCGTACTCCCGGCGCGACCGCTTGCGGAAGTTCTCCAGCTCCGCCTGCGCCCGCAGCAGGCGGTCCTGCGCCTCCCGCAGCTGGTCCTCGGCCGCCGGGCCCGCGGCCGCGGCGACGGCCTCCTCGACGGGGGGCTCGCGGTCGTCGTGATGCTCGTGCACGGTCATGATGCCTCGCGACTCTCGTGGTGGTCCTGGTCGGGATGATTCTCGCGCCCCTGGAAGTATTCGGCCAGCCGCCCGAGGAAGCTCGACCGCCTCGGGCTCACCGCCGCCTGCTCCTCGGCGGCCAGTTCCCGCAGCAGGCTCTCCGCCTTCGGCGAGAGCGTCTTGGGCACCTCGACCTGGACGTGCACGTGGAGGTCGCCCAGGCCGCGGCCGCGGACCTCCGGCATCCCCAGCCCGCGGACGCGGATCACGTCGCCCGACTGCGTGCCCCGCGCGACCTGCAGGGGCTTCGGGCCGTCGAGCGTGGGCACCTCGACGGTGGCGCCAAGTGCCGCCTGCGTGAAGGTGATCGGCACCTCGCAGTGCAGGTCGCGGCCCTCGCGGGTGAGGAACTCGTGCTCCTCGATCTCGATCACCACATAGCAGTCGCCGGGGGGGCCGCCGTGGGCGCCCGGCTCCCCCTCGCCGGCCAGCCGCACGCGGACGTCGGCGTCCACGCCCGCCGGGATGTTCACCTTTCGCTCGACCCGCTCCTCCGTCACCCCGTCGCCGCCGCACGTGCCGCACTTCTCGCGGATCACGCTGCCGGCGCCCCGGCAGGCGGGGCAGGTGGTCTGCATGCGGAACACGCCCGCCTGCTGGATCACCTGGCCCTGGCCGCCGCAGTAGTCGCAGGGCTGCGGCCGCGTGCCCGCCTTCGCGCCCGAGCCGTCGCAGGCGGTGCATGGCTCGTGCCGCGCGAAGGCCACGGTCTTCGCGACGCCGCGGGCGGCCTCGACGAGCGTGAGCGAGACCTGGCAGAAGACGTCGCGGCCCTTGCGGGGCCGGTTGCCGCGGCGGCCGCCGAACCCGCCGCCGAAGATGCCCCCGCCGAACAGGTCGCCGAAGGCCTCGAAGATGTCGCCGATGTCGTTGAAGTCGTGGGCCCGGCCGCCCTGGAGTCCGGCGTGGCCGTAGCGGTCGTAGCGGGCCCGCAGGTCACCGTCGGAGAGAACCTCGAAGGCGCGGGCCGCCTCCTTGAACCGCGCCGCCGCCTCCTCGTTGCCCGGGTTGCGGTCGGGGTGGTACTGCAGCGCGAGCCGGCGGTAGGCGGCGGTGATCTCCGCGGAGCTGGCCTTCCGCTCGACCCCGAGCACCTCGTAGAAGTCGCGCTGATCAGCCATGCGGGCACCGTACCGTCATCGAGGCCACATACCGGAGTCGACGGGCCCAAGCCGGCTGCGGAACGGCATGAGTTGCCTCGCTGAGGCCGCGGCGGCCAAGGCTCGGCATCCGCACGCCGATTCCTTCGCCTCCCGACCCCGATCGGGCCGGACGCCGACGGGACGCAATTCGGGCCCTTACCGTACGCTGCCCTCGATCTTCCGCTTCTTGGCTTCGTCCTTGTCCAAGTTGGTCACGAGGGCCTCGGTCGTGAGCAGCAGGCCCGAGATGCTCGCGGCGTTGGTGAGCGCCACCCGCACCACCTTCACCGGATCGATGATCCCGGCCTTGAGCATGTCGACGTACTCGCCCTTGTTGGCGTCGTAGCCGACGTTCAGGTCCTTCTGCGACACCTCGTCGGCCACGACGGCGCCGTCGATGCCGCCGTTGTCGGCGATCTGGCGGATCGGGGCCTCGAGGGCGTGGAGGATGATGTCCACGCCGATCTTCTCGTCGCCCTTGGCCTGGGAGCGGGCCTTCTCCACCGCCTCCTTGCAGCGGACGAGCGCCACGCCGCCGCCCGGCACGATCCCTTCCTCGACGGCCGCGCGGGTCGCGTGGAGCGCATCCTCGACGCGGGCCTTCTTCTGCTTCATCTCGGCCTCGGTGCCGGCGCCGACCGACACGATCGCGACGCCGCCGGTGAGCTTCGCCAGCCGCTCCTGGAGCTTCTCGCGGTCGTACTCGCTCTCGGTGTGCTCGATCTGCTGGCGGATCTGCTGCACGCGGGCCTGGACGTCGGCCTGCTTGCCGGCCCCCTGCACGATCGTGGTCTCGTTCTTGTCCACGGTGATCTTCTTCGCCTTGCCCAGGTGCGAGAGGTCGAGGCTCTCGAGCTTGAGGCCCAGGTCCTCGCTGATCAGCGTGCCGCCGGTGAGGGTGGCGATGTCGCCGAGCATCGCCTTGCGGCGGTCGCCGAAGCCCGGGGCCTTGGCGGCGCAGACGTTGAGCACCCCGCGGAGCTTGTTGACGACGAGCGCCGTGAGGGCGTCGCCGTCCACGTCCTCGGCGATGACGAGCAGCGGCTTGCCCGACTGGGCCACCTTCTCGAGCAGCGGCAGGAGGTCGCGGAGGTTCGAGATCTTCTTCTCGTGGATGAGGATGAGCGCGTCGTCGAGCTGGCAGACCATCTCGGCCGTCTTGTTGATGAAGTAGGGCGACACGAAGCCCTTGTCGAACTGCATGCCGTCGACGAAGCGGACGGTCGTGTCGATCGTCTTGCCCTCCTCGACGGTGATCACGCCGTCCTTGCCCACCTTCTGCAGGGCCTCGGCGAGCAGGTCGCCGATCTCGCGGTCGTTGTTGGCGCTGA